>NZ_JADPRX010000033.1:0-47107 GCF_017347125.1 Sporosarcina sp. E16_3 | reverse complement strand
GGCTGAAGTACGCCCTCCTCGCAAACCGTCTTATGCCTGTCGGAGCTGGACGGCGCCTTGCGCTTTTCTAATTGTCTAGACTCCAGCGCCTAGCCCCTCGAGTCGCTTCGGTCCTTAAGGTTAAAGGCAAAGAGCGCCTTTAACTTAAGGCCCTCCAGCGCTTGTCGGGTCTACCAAGGCGCTTGCGCTTTTCTTTAACAAAATACGTATCATTCCCCTCGCTCGCATATAGATAATTGGCAGGACCTACACCTAATTTGGACATATGGAGCGTATTGGAGGGGGCATTGAGTTGAAAAAGTTTTGGCTACTTAGTGTATTGCTAGTGCTGTTGGTATGTACTGCATGCAAGGAATCGGGTATTGCCGAGGTGAAAATAAGTGAAGTTCATCCGGAAAAAGCGGTGGAGATTGCCGCAAGTTGGGCATCGACAGCGAGTCTTGTGCAAGCCGGTGGGGTCTATACAGAAGGGGAATATAAGAGGTTCAACTATAAAGGGAAGACATATCGCTATATGGCAGGGAATGTGGATACGAAGAAGGAATTAAGGATCGAACTTGAGAAGTCGGTGACAAAAAAAGTTGCCAAACAGTTCATCAAGGACCAAAACTTTATTAAACAAAAAAGGAGGTTGGCGCAGGTAGAAGCCGATGGTGGTTCGCTTCTTCAGTGGAGTGAGGCGACAGCAAAAGAGGTAAAATCGAAAAAGAATAAAAGTGTATTCGAAGTGAGTGTGCCCGTGGGTTATACAGGCTCATTTGATACGTTCAAAGTTACATACGAATACGTGAGGAAATCTGGTTGGCGTATAAGTAAGCTTCCGGAATATAAGAAGTAAAACATAAAAACCTCTCCATAAGTTGGAAGAGGTCTTTATGTTTTGAAATTATGGGTATAGTGTCCTGGATGACTGTCATCAAGCTTAGAAAGCTTATCTTCCCTGCAATTTATTCGCAAAGTCCTTCAAGTTCATGTTGGAGTGGATACGCTGACGTTTTAGTTCGAAGAGGGAATCGCCTCGGAAGACATTGCCTTCATCAATTGTATAAGCACTGGTTATTCCAGTTTCTTGTAGGGCGTGAATCGCTGCTAAACTACGTTTGCCATACGGATATGCGTGGGCCATGACTTGATAGTCACCGCCAATAATCTGTTCGATGGCGTTATTTGCTTGTTGGATATCCTCAAAGATTGCTGATTCCGATTCATATTGCAAAAGGCTTAAATTCGTAAATGAGTTGAACATATGGAATAAATGTGTGTGATTTTGGTAGGAATAGACGTCCTGTGTTTGGAGGATGTCCATTTCAGAAACTACACCCTGCCGATTGATACGACTTGTAATCAGGAACGAGGTGGCTTGGAATCCGTGATTTTTCAAAATAGGATAGGCCAAGTCGATTGTTGATTTATAGCCGTCATCGAATGTGATAAGGACCGATTTCTTTGGAAGTGACCCCTTTTTTGCAACCCAAGACTCGAGTTGTTGTGGGGTAATCGTGGTCCAGCCGTTTGCCTTCAAATAGTCCATCTGTTCTTTAAATTTAGCAATTTCTAGCGTTGATGTGTTTTGATCGGTTTTGTTACGTACAAGATCGTGATACATCAAAACAGGGATACCTGACTCGATTAATAACTCGTTCTTATGTATATACCCTATTTTACCGCCTAGTAAGACGGGGTAATAATTACCCTTTAATCTTTGTACATTAATCGTCATATGCGGTTGGATCTGTCCAATGCTCTTCGCTTTAACTGCTGGGCGATCCAAGACTTGTACGGGTTTTGACGTTTTGGCCCGAACTGGATGTGAAGCTTTCCAGTTATTCGGGGTCTCCTTACTAATGATTGCTTTCTTTTTCGAGAACTTAACTTGATCGTTACCGATGACTGTATGGTAATAAAGGTTTGATTCATCCACCACGGTGTGCGAAGCGCCTTTTAGGAAAACAGCGACTTTCTGATAGTCATCGAAAACAGGAGTGGTTTCGGTAAGTTTTATCGATTTTACGGTTGATGCTTCAGGCGATTCTGTGAAGATTGCAAATGCTAGAAAGAATAGTAGTGATAACAGTATAAACTTTTTCAATCTCTTTTATGCCCCTTTAGTCTAGTTTCTCTCTCCATGATAGATAGAGTGGGAGAAACTAGCAAGGGATAATTGGAATGGTGTATAAGTATAGAATAATCAAAACTTATCCACAAAAGCGGTGGATATCATGTGTGTAACTTGTTTGAAATGTTAGCAAATACAGATAATTCAGTTGTGGGGGTGTTAATAACTTTATCCACAGTGTAGAATGAAGCGGTTTATTGTCGAAAGAATAAGAAGTTGGACGGTTATAACTAACGTATTATCTTTTTTTTATTGGGTAAATAGTGTTAGAATAAACTAGTAATTCAGTTAAGATGAAATATATTCATTCTAAGTTTTACTAACCCTAGAGGTAACGGTCCAACATTCATACTTCAGCGTGAAGGGCATTCATTTAACTTTGCTTTATTGGGGGAGAAGAAATTTAATGAACTCTAATTAAAAGAATATGTTTGGAACCGATAGAATGGAGGCTTGCTAAATGTTTCAGTTCGATACATTGGGGCATGAAATCGTCGGGGAGCTTTCCCGTCTAATACAGGAGCAAGTGGTATTGACAGATCGAAGGGGATTTATCCAAGCGAGTACAGATTCAACTAGAATAAATCAGTTTCATGAAGGTGCACTACTTAGTTTGCGGCAAGAGCGGATGCTTTACATGACTGACAAGGAAGTAGAAAATCTGCGTGGTGTAAGAAGAGGAGTAGTATTACCTATTATCATTGATGGGAAACCTATCGCTGTTTTGGGTATAACGGGTGAACCGGATCAAATTGAGCCGCAAGCTTTACTAATTCTAAGAGTAGTAGAGTTATTCATACAGGATTCTTTAAAACGCAAAGAAAAAGAAGATAAAGTAAGAGAACTCGAATTTTTTGTATTTGATTGGCTTACTTCCATAACAAAAGATAAAAGATTTACGGAACGAGCTACCTTATTAGGAATAGAAGTAGAATTGTATAAGCAAGTTGTGGTGATTGAATCGATGACTGCGGGAAATCAATTTAGCATCGGGGACGTAGAGTATTTAATGTCTATACAAAATGTACATGAAATTGCTAAAATGATTCGTTGGGGAGAAGGAAAAATCCTTCTATTGCTTCCGAAGATTGATCAAGAAAATTTGAGAAATGAACTTGGGAATGTACTTCTGCATGCGAAAAGAAAAATGAGAATCAATTTAGCGGTAGGCATTGGTGAACCCGTACATTACGATGAGATGATGAAGTCGTTTAATCAGGCTGACCGGGCAACTGAAGTGTCGAAAAAAATGAAGCGAATTGTATTTGAACATGAATTACGTTTCGACTTAATATTAGACGGTATTCAAAAAAATACGAAAGAAGAGTTTGTCCGTCGAACAGTTGCACCTTTACGGGAGGATAAAGAACTTCTACATAATTTACATGTTTGGTTTAGTGAAAATCAATCTATGCAAAATACAGCAAAGTTACTTCATATTCACAAGAATACACTTACATATCGTCTTCAAAAAGTGGAGCAATTAACAGGCCTATCTGTTAATAGAATTGAAGATGTCGTTCTTATTTACTTAGGTCTACGGTTTATAGAAGAGTCTAAAAATGAATAGTTATTTCGAAAAGCATCCAATTATAGGATGCTTTTTTGTTTGGGTTCACAATAATATGAATGAAAAAAGGGTGAAACATTGTGTATACAACCATATCATCAAAATCATCCGAATAGTAGAATAAGTGTAATCAATTATTTAGAGCGTAAGGGGGCTTTCGAGTGGATGAGCATATTCTTGAGAAACTAATTGCGATTACGGGTAATGCATATGCAAAAACATCGATAGCGCAAAAACTTGCGTATTCGTATGATGCAACTGCTAACTTTCAGGCGCTACCGGATTTAATCTTGTCCCCAAGTTCAACTGAAGAAATTCAAGCAATTGTCAAAGTTTGTTCGGAATATCGAATACCTATCATTTCGCGTGGTTCAGGAACGAACCTAGCAGCTGGAACGGTGCCAACGTCTGGCGGAGTCGTACTATTATTTAATCGAATGAATCAAATAATAGAAGTTGACGAAGAGAACTTAACAATAACGGTTCAACCTGGAGTAATTACTAGGGAAGTTAATGCACTTGTTGAACCGAAAGGACTTTTTTATCCACCTGATCCAAGTTCAATGAACGTATCTACCATCGGTGGCAATGTCAGTGAAAACTCTGGCGGTCTAAGAGGGTTGAAGTATGGTGTTACTCGAGATTATGTCAAAGGATTAGAAATTGTTTTGCCAAATGGTGAGCTACTTAAAACCGGTGGAAAGCTTGCGAAAGATGTTGCGGGCTATGATTTAACGAGCCTGTACGTTGGTTCAGAAGGAACACTTGGCGTCATTACAGAAATTACGCTGTCATTAATTCCATCTCCAGAAACCAAACGTACATTACTTGCATTTTACGACAGTTTGGAGGACGCGGCTGAAACTGTATCGTCTATTATTGCAGCAAAGATTGTACCGGCTACCCTTGAATTTATGGATAGAGGGACGATTGAAACGGTTGAGGATTTTATGAAGATAGGGCTGCCGATTGATTGTGAGGCAATGCTTCTAATTGAACAAGATGGGGATCCGCTAGTTGTGGAGAAAGATATCGCGCTTATGCACCAGATTTGTATGGAGAAAAAAGCAACATCCACTCAGATTGCACAGACGGAAGCGGAGGCGGAAAATCTGCGAGTGGCCCGTAGAGTCGCATTGTCAGCGCTTGCTAGAAAACGGCCCACGACAATATTGGAGGATGCTACAGTACCCCGATCTGAGATTGCGAATATGGTGAAGGCAATTCAACGAATCGCTGAAAAGTACAATCTCCTTATTTGTACATTTGGGCATGCCGGGGATGGAAATCTTCATCCAACTTGTTTGACAGATGCTCGGGATGAGGAAGAAATGATTCGTGTTGAAGCTGCATTTAGTGAGATATTCGAAGTTGCGATTCAGCTTGGAGGGACGATTACAGGCGAACATGGTGTCGGAGAGATGAAATCACCTTATCTAGAATGGAAAATCGGGGCATCAGGTATTGATGTGATGAAGAATATTAAGCAATCACTGGATCCCTATAATATTATGAACCCTGGAAAAATCTTTGCCAAGGAAACGAAAAAAAGAGTTGTGGTTCAACATGGTTAGCCCGCATATAGAAAAGATGCGTGAAGCATTTGTTACTCATGTTGATGATGATCGATTGATGGATTGCATGCGATGTGGCTTTTGTCTCCCCGCATGCCCGACCTATATCCATTCTGGTTTCGATGAAACACAATCACCACGAGGAAGAATCGCACTGATGAAAGCCGTTCGGGATGGTGTTGTCGAGTGGGATGGTTCAGTTGAGGAGGCATTCGATTTATGTCTTGGCTGCCGTGCTTGCGAACCAGCTTGTCCGGCAGGTGTGCAGTATGGCACGTTAATTGAAGAAACACGGGAAGCAATTCTTTCAGTCAACAAGCGGGCTTTAAAAGAAAAATTGGTCCGAAAAGGTGCCTTTGATCATCTATTTGCAGATCAACGGAAAATGAAAAAAGCTGTCAATCTAGTGACGTTTTATCAAAAGTCAGGATTACAGAAGGTGGCGCGGAAAATTGGGTTCTTAGAGCTATTCCCACCATTTATGAAAGATATGGAGCGGGTCTTGCCAAGTCCGCCAAAACGAAAACGTACTGTGGTTGAAAAATCTGCGGTGAAAGTGAAGGTAGCTTTCTTTACTGGATGTCTGATGGATACACTATTCCAGGAAACTAATCGAAATACGATTGATATTTTGCAGAAGCTTGGTTGTGAAATCATTGTTCCAAAAATGCAGCAATGTTGCGGTGCTTTACATGGTCATAGTGGAGAAATGGACAAAGCTAAGCGCAATGCTCAAGCTAATTTGGAAGCGTTTGAGATCAACCAAATCGATTTCATCGTCAACAACGCTGGTGGTTGTGGTTCGTTTTTATCCGAATATGATCGATTGTTTGCGGATGACCCGCTCCTATTTGACAAAGCTACGCATTTTGCGACTAAGCAGATTGATATTTCCTCTTTATTTGTAAAACTAGGGATTACTGAGTACTTAGAAAACATTCCACCAACAGAAACATTGGAGTTAATTACCTACCAGGATTCATGTCATTTGCGAAATGTAAACGGGGTTAAAGATGAGCCCCGTACCATATTGAAAGCTATAAAGGATAGTCTATTCGTGGAATTACCCGGTGCGGATCTGTGTTGTGGTTCTGCCGGTATATATAATATTCTTCAACCCGAAATGGCAACCCGCATTTTAGAGTCGAAAATGAAAGAGGTGAAGAGGATCCAAGCAAGTACAATTATTACGACAAACCCTGGATGTCTATTGCAGATGAAAGTAGGGGTTGAACGTGAAGGACTCTCGACAACGACGAGAGCAATGCATTTGGTTGATTTTATTCACGAGAAAATGTTTTGACACCACATAATTGGAGGGATATTGGATGAAAAAAAGAAAAGCTTGGTCAATGGCGGCAATCGGTTTAGCGGGAATGTTGATGTTAAGTGCTTGTAACTCGGATGAAGGTGGTTCAGCAGAAGCCGCGGATGACAAAGCGTATAAATTAAAAATGTCGGTGACGGTCAATGACTCTTCCACTTGGTACCAAGCGGCTGAAAAACTAGCGAATGATATGAAGGAAGAAACGGATGGTCGTATTATAATCGACTTGTTCCCGAATGAGCAATTATCAAGTGGAGATTCAGGTAAGGGTGTAGAGCTACTGGCAAAAGGTTCAACAGATATGAGTTTTCACTCGACAATCATTTATTCGATTTTAGATCCTCGTTTAGGTGTTGCGAGTGCACCATTCCTATTTAAAAATACAGATGGCGTTGACAAAGTATTTAACGGAAAAGGCGGAGAAGAACTAAGTAAGATTTTAGGTGAGAAAGGTGTACATGCATTAGGATTTGGTGAAAATGGCTTCCGTCAAATTACGAATAGTAAACATGAAATTAAATCACCTGACGATTTGAAAGGATTGAAAATCAGGATTCCAGGAATCACGATGTATACAGACCTTTATCGTGAACTAGGAGCGGATCCAACTACTATGACATTCTCAGAGGTGTTTACTTCACTTCAACAAGGCACAATTAGTGGGCAAGAAAATCCAATCGATGTTATCCATTCATCAAAACTTAATGAGGTTCAAGATTACATCACAATGTGGAATTACTCGTATGATCCACTAGTATTAGGCATAAATAAAAAGTTGTTTGATGGAATGAGTGAAGCTGATCAAGAGTTGTTTGCGAAGCTTGGTAAAGAAGCAGCTGCGTATCAAGTAGAACTAGCACGTGACAAAGAATCGAAACAAATTGAAGAATTGAAAGCAGCTGGAATGCAAGTTTACGAACCAACAGAGGCTGAGTTGGCTGTGTTTACTGAAAAAGTACAACCAATCTATGAAAAATATGAAAGTATTTGGGGCGAAGGCTTGCTAAAAGCATTCCAGGATCAATAATATCGGAGGGAATATGAATGGATAAAGTGATTAGCAGATTAGAAGAGTGGATTGTTGCAATAGTCTTAGCTGTCATGTCCATCATTGCATTTGTCAATATCCTTTCGAGAGGGCTTGCAAATTATTCCCTTTCTTTTACGGAAGAAATAACAGTCAATTTGTTTGTCTTATTAACGTTTGTGGGAACTGCCATAGGTGTGCGTCAAAGCGCACACCTTGGTTTTACGTTAATCTATGATCGGGTGAATCATTCACTTAAAAGGGTTATGACGTTATTTGTTGGGTTGATGATGGTGTTGTTATTTGGCACTTTACTATATTTTGGTATTCAAATGGTATCGTTTCAAATTGAAATGGGCCAACGAACGCCATCACTTGGATGGCCTCAATGGTGGTTTTCGCTGGCAATGCCTGTCGGCGCATTACTTTGTTTGTATCGGACTCTTCAAGTAACGGTGAAAGAATATCGTGAGCACAACGTGAAGGGGGAACAAAAAATATGATGGCTATAATTCTATTTGGTCTGTTTTTCCTTCTCGTTATGCTCCGTTTACCGATAGCTGTAGCGTTAGCGGTTTCTTCAATTGCGGTGCTATTTACTGGTAGTGGAATATTTGGTCTAGAACTCGTTGCTGATATTATGTATACGAGTATTTCGAAATTCACACTTCTCGCTATCCCATTTTTCATCTTAGCTGGTGTCATTATGGAACAGGCCGGTATCTCTAAGCGATTAATTGATTTTGCACAAGCGCTTGTTGGGCATAAAAAAAGTGGGATTGTTTTTGTAACGGTCATGACAGCAATTTTCTTTGCTGCAATTTCTGGATCGGGTCCGGCAACCGTTGCTGCAATCGGAGGAATTTTAGTTCCTGCGATGGTGAAAAGTGGCTATAAGAAAGAAACAGCTGGTGCTCTCGTTGCAAGTTCCGGGGCAATTGGAATTATTATTCCACCAAGTATTGCATTCATCGTATTTGCAGTTGTCGCAGGTGATCAGCTCCCTATCTCCATTGCCCGCTTGTTTATGGCAGGTGTTATACCAGGATTGATGCTAGGGGTTGGGTTCATTTTAGCGGCGATGTGGGTGAGATGGCGTCAGGAAATAAAAGAAGGACCATTGGAAGGCTTCGTCCCTATGAAACCTGCTTCAGCAAAGGAACGCTTGAAAGCATTTACGAATGCACTATGGGGCTTGTTAATTCCTGTTATCATTTTAGGCGGTATTTACGGTGGTTTCTTTACACCTACTGAAGCGGCAGTTGTCGCAGTATTTTACGGATTGTTCGTTGGGTTCTTTGTGTATAAAGAATTGAATATGAAAAAGTTGTACGCTATTTTAGTGGCTTCTTCAATTCAAACGGCAGTTGTTATGTTTATCGTCAGTGCTGCTTCTGTCTATGCATATATCATTACGACAGAGCAAATTGCTTCTCAAATATCTGCCGCCATGCTTGGACTATCAAGCAACCCAATTATCATTTTATTACTCATCAACGTTTTACTGTTAATTGCAGGGATGTTTATTGATGCGATTTCAGCATATTATATTTTCATTCCGATTTTATTGCCAATCATGATTTTATTTGAAGTTGATCCCACAGTGTTTGGTGTCTTCATGACAGTGAACTTGGCTATAGGGCTCTTTACACCACCAGTAGGACTAAATTTATATGTTGCGACGGGAATTTCCGATACGACATTAGGGGAGATCTCAAGGGGTGTTCTTCCATTTGTTGCTTCTTCAATCATTATATTGTTGCTGATTACATTTGTACCGTGGTTTTCAACGTTTTTACCAGATTTATTAAATATTAAATAAGGGGATGACAGAATGAGAGTAAATGGACAAACGGCAATCATTACAGGTGCGGCAAGTGGTATTGGAGCAGAATCGGCGGTTTATCTTGCGAGGGAAGGCGCGAATATTGTTTTGGTCGACTTGAATTCTTGTGCAAAAACAATCGATTCAATTCGGGAACAAAATCCGAATGCTAAAGTATTGGAATGTTTGGGGGACATTCGGGATCCAGAGTTCGTTAAAGCTAGTGTTGCACGTGCTTCAGATACGTTCGGAGAACTACATATATTGGTGAATAATGCTGGGACATGTGGTCGTCTCGGAATTGACACGATGACACTTGATGTGTGGGAACGTGATATGGATACGAATGTCAAAGCGGCATTTTTGTTTATACAAGCTGTCGTTTATCCACATATGATGGAGCAAAAATATGGCCGTATCATCAATATCAGTTCGATTTCAGGCATGAATGGTGGAGTTGTTTCGGGCCAAGATGATAGTTCGGGTCGTTCGGGTCCTGCCTATTCAGCATCTAAAGGGGCAGTCATTGCATTAACGAAATGGGTTGCTAAAGAACTTGGCGGGCATGGGATTACGTGCAACTCAGTCGCTCCGGGTGCAACAGCAACGGGTATCACGGCAGGTGTCGCATATGATCTAAGCCAGCAAGTTGTAAAGCGGATGGGTACACCAGGAGATATCGCAGAGGCCGTCCTGTACTTTGCTTCTCCAGAATCCAGTTATGCAACGGGTCAAGTGTTAAAAGTCGATGGTGGAAACAGTTTTGGCTGAACGAATTCAAGCAGTTCTCGATTCTGAAACAGGACGCATTGTTGGTCGCCTGACAAAAGATGTCGATTTGCTTGAAGGAATAAAGGAAGTATGCCGTAATAACAACTTAGAAGCAGCCCAGTTTCAATGTATGGGGTCTCTATTACATGCTACATATGTACAACTGGAAGAGACAGATCAAGGGGTGCTTAGCTATTCACCAAAAGTAAAGAGTGATACCGCCGTTGAGCTATTATCGGGAACAGGTTTTGTCGGTATAGACCAGGAAGGGGAACTCGACGTCCACTTCCATGGCTTATTCGTTGATTGTAATCAAAAAATAACTGGTGGGCATTTTATACATGGTGAAAATCCAGTTGCCGTGACAGTTGAATTTATACTGTTTCCACTGCCAAAGGTAAAAATGCAACGGGGGAATGATGAAATATATGGTCTTCCTGTTTTCCAATTTTCAAAGAAGGAGTGAGTACTAGTGGAAACGTTAGCGCAGCTAGCTATGAAATCTGCCGCCGCTTATCCAAACAAAGTCGCGGTAAAAGACCAGTATAGGTCCATATCATATAAAGAAATGATTGAACGTGCACATGCACTGGCAGCATACTTTCATAACAAAGGATTCCAGAAAGGAGACCGAATAGGTATCCTGATGGCGAATCGCCTTGAACATATCGAATTGGATGTTGCTGTTGCACTTGCTGGCCTTGTCAAAGTCCCTTTAAATTACCGTTTACATCCGAAAGAGCATCAATATATGCTTCAGGATGCAGAGCTTAGCCTAATTATTGGCGATAAGGAACTAATCGATGCAATAGGAAGTAATGTCGAAGTGCTACCGGTTGGCGGACCATATGAGGAAGTAGTGCAGTCCCAGCTTGGGAATCATTTCGTCGAAGAAGTTTTCGAAGATGACTTATTTGCAATCATGTATACATCAGGAACGACCGGTAATCCAAAAGGGGTTATGCTATCTCATCGAAACATGATTGCAGGTGCTTTATCGCTGGCGATTGTTTGTGAAGCAGATTACGACGACATTATTGGTCATGTTGCCCCGTTGACTCATGGCAGTAACTTCCTGTCACACGTGGCCTGGTTATACGGTTCAACACAAGTGGTGTTTGATAAGTTTGAACCTGAAGAATTTGTAAATGACTTGGCCAAAGAAGCTGTTTCAATAATTTTTTTAGTGCCAACAATGGTCAATTTAATGATTCAGCATCCTCGGTTTGATCCTGCTAAACTGTCTACTCTTAAAACTATAAATATGGCTGGATCCCCAATTGCTGCAAGTAAATTGGAACAGGCGCTTAGTCTAACAGGACCGATTTTCGCTGAGACGTATGGTCAGGTTGAAGCACCGATGTGTATTACGATGATGCCGAAGAAAGAACTTGGAACACATCTTGAATCATGCGGTCGGACGGGACTTTTCGTCAATGTGAAAATTGTGGATGATGAAGGAAAAGAAGTAGAAGACGGCGAAGTCGGTGAAATTATATGTAAAGGTTCACTTGTCATGTTAGGTTATTGGAACAACGCACAAGCAACTGCGGATACGTTGATAGATGGATGGCTTCACACCGGAGATCTTGGTTGGAAGAGTGAAGAAGGATATGTTCACATCGTAGATCGAAAAAAGGACGTCATTATTTCGGGCGGTGTTAATATTTACCCGCGTGAAGTGGAAGAAGTACTGAGCCTACATCCAGGTGTGAAAGAAACATGCGTCATCGGTGTGCCTGATGATAAGTGGGGCGAGAATATCGTTGCATATGTCGTGGAAAACGGAACAGCATCTGTAACGACAGAAGAACTGTTAGCGCTATGTATTGAAAATATGGCCAGCTTCAAAAAACCGAAAGAAATTTATCTTGTGGATGAATTACCGAAAAGTTCATACGGAAAAATATTGAAACGAGAACTACGGGACAATCATGAGGAGGTAAATGTATGACAAATGTGTATGTACATGGGATTGGGATGACACAGTTTGGTACTTTCATCGATCGGACTATGAAAGACATGTTGCTAGACGCATGTATTCAAGCTTTGGAAGATGCGGGTAATCCGCAAGTCGATGCGGTTTATATCGGGAATTTTATGGGCGGCTCCATTTATAATCAGGAAATATTAGGAGCAATCGTCGCGAATGAACTCGGGCTTGGTTTTATCCCGACAGCAAAAGTGGAAGGAGCATGTGCATCCGGAGGAATTGCTGTAAGACAAGGGGTATTGGGCATTTTAAGTGGGGAGTATGAAACGGTTCTTGTTGCCGGTGTAGAAAAGATGAAGCATGCTTCGACGGCGGATGTTACACAGGCAATCAATGCTGCGATGGATAATGATTCAAATGAGAAGCAGGCAGGACTTACATTTCCCGGATTTTTCGGCGTGCTAGCAAATCGTTATTTTTATGAAACAGGTGCGTCTAAGAAGCATTTGGCAATGGTCGCGCTAAAAAATAGGGAGCATGCATTAAACAATCCGTTAGCTCAATTCCAAAAACCAGCGACGTTCGATCAAATCATGGAAGCACGTCTTATTACAAATCCACTTGGTTTGTTCGATTGTTCACCGATGACTGACGGAGCAGCTGCAGTTGTGATTTCATCTAAAAAGTCATCGATCCATATTCGCTCGTCTGCGCAAGCTTCAGGACCGACACAAATGCAAGACTCCGAAGATTTATTGTCCATCCCGGCGATTCGGGAATCCGGACGTGTTGCTTATGAAAAAGCCGGCGTTGGACCAGAGGATATAGATGTTGTCGAAATTCATGATTGTTTTTCAATGACAGAGATACTCGCAATTGAAGAACTTGGTTTCTTTAACAAACGAGAAGGCTGGAAAGCGGTTGAAGAGGGGCGTACAAAGTCGACGGGTGATAAACCTGTAAATACAAGTGGAGGACTTTTATCGCGAGGACATCCGATTGGAGCGACAGGCGTAGCACAAATATATCAGCTCGTGAGACAGCTTCGTGGAACAGCGCCAAATCAAGTTGATGGGGCGCGACTTGCACTCGCACAAAACTTAGGTGGTACAGGTTCTTATTCGACTGTACACATTTTGGAGAGGGTGTGAATGGAGTGAACATTTATAAATGTAATACATGCGACTACCATAGTATGTCTACAAAATACATCTGTCCAAAATGCCGGAAAGGGAAACTAGGATCACTCAAAGTTTCACCAAAAGGAACGGTTTACAGTTTCACTGATATCCATATCGCACCCGCTGAATTCGCAGCTATTGCACCATATACGGTTGCATTAATACAACTTGATGATGCAAATGTAAAAGTGACTGTGCGCATGAATGAACCCGTGGAAATTGGCGACAAAGTAGATTTGGACAAAGTTGAAAATGGTGCGTTTCTATATAAAAAGGAGTAGGACTTGTACTTGGGATGATTTGTTTTCGTCCCAAATACAGGTTTTGTTGTTTGGGGGAATATAGATGAAATTGATTCAGTCAGCCTCGTTGATTATATCGAAATTCTTACCGATTTGGATTGTCTTATTATCGCTCATTGCTTATCTTATTCCTGATGCGTTCATTTCAATTCGCGATTTGACTGGTGCTGGTTTAGGGATGATTTTTCTATTGATGGGCATGTCACTTTCAATGGAAAAACTTTTCACCATCATTAAAAATCCTAAGCATGCGCTCCTGGGGGTGCTTTTAAAGTGGACGATTATGGTTTCTGTCACAGTTGCGGTTGCCTACTTATTTTTCCGTGATAATGCGGAAATTGCAACAGGTGTTATATTGGCAGGCACTGTTCCAAGTGGCACTTCTGCAAACATTTATACATTCATCGCAGGCGGAGAGGTAGCACTGAGCATCACGATGGCGACGATGGATACTTTTATTTCGCCTATACTAACACCTACACTCGTTCAGCTGTTTGCAGGGAAATTGATCCCAATCGCTTTTTGGCCTCTTTTTTTAAATATTATTTATATTGTTTTCATCCCGCTTGTTACTGGACTACTTCTCCAATGGAAATGGGCTAAGAGAATCGAATTTGTGAAACCATATACTGCTGTACTATCTCAACTGGCTTTATTCGTAGTAGTCCTCTCAGTCATTTCAAACGCCCAATCATCACTGCAGGAAAACTTATCGATACTGCCCTTGGTTTTCTTAGCTGTATTTTTTCAAGTGACTATCCCCATGTTGGCAGGGTATTTCATTTCTAAAGCACTGAAAATACCAGAAGAAAATAACCGTGCGATTTTATTTCACACTGGAATTTGTAATACGGCACTAGCAGCTACCCTTGCAATGGAGCATGTTAGCTCACTTGCTGCAGTCCCTGCGGTTGCTAATATGGTTATCAATTTAACCGTCGGGGCGATTGTGGCCAACCTGTTCGCGAGTAAATATAAAATCACTAAAACATAAACCTTTTCAAGTCATTCACGGCTTGAAAGGTTTTTTTGTGTACAGTCTATCAGTTATCAGGAAAGTGTTCAAATTGTCCATTGTTGCTACTACAATTTACCTGTTCGCGCACATAACAACACATTATCCCATAATAGATTTTTAGAATAGTTGTCATATTCGAAATAAGGGGTTGTAACGGGGTGTAATATGAGGTATTATAATTAGAAAATATAGATAACTAGAGGTGCAACTTATGGATGCCGAACATTTAGTAGATGTAATAAGAGGGGATAATGTTGAAAGTGAACATTGGGGACATATTGCAGTAGTGAATAGTGAAGGGGAAATTCTATTTTCCAAAGGGAATCCGGATAGAGTAACATTTGCTCGCTCGTCAATGAAACCTTTGCAAGCAATTCCGATTGTTGAAACAGGAGCAGCTGACCATTATCAATTCAATCAAGCTGATCTGTCATTAGCTTGTGCATCGCATAATGGAGAAGATCAGCATACTGACAGGGTAAAAACTATTTTAGTTAGACTAGGCCTTGGAACCGACGATTTGAAATGTGGCACTCATCCCCCGCGCTGGGCGGAAGCGTATGAAGGATTAATTAAAGCGGGTAAGGAAGTTACACCTGAATACAACAACTGTTCAGGAAAACATAGCGGCATGCTAACTACAGCCAAACATATGGGTGAGAGTTTGGAAGATTACTATAAAATGGATCATCCAGTTCAAAAAAGAATTATGGAAGTAATAAGTGATATCTCTGAAACACCCATAAATGAGATAGAAATTGGGATTGATGGTTGTGGAGTTCCTGTCCATGGCATTCCATTAAAAAACCTCGCATTAAGTTTTGCGAAGATGGCAAAACCAACATCTTTTCCTGAAAAAAGAAAAAATGCAATTGAGCAAGTGACTGCAGCTATGATGGCCGCACCAGAAATGGTCGGAGGCACTGAACGCTTTTGTTCAGATTTCATGAGGATTGTAGACGGAAGAATGTTTGGGAAAGCTGGGGCAGAAGGCGTTTATTGTATCGGTGATCTTAAAACAGGTCTTGGAATTGCCATTAAAATCGAGGATGGCAATGGCCGAGCAACTTCACCTGTTGCACTGGAAGTATTAAAACAGATCGATTTACTTACTGAAAAACAATGTGAGTTATTACATGACTATCACTATCCGAAATTGAAGAACGCAAGGCAGGAAATCATCGGACAATTAAGTCCAGTCTTTTCATTGAAAAATGCATAATGCATTTTATCATAAATAATGTTAGTAAAGGGGAGAAGAAGATGAAAAAAGCTTATGGTTTAATTTCTTTACTTGCTTTAATGCTGCTAATCGTTTTGGCTGGCTGTAGCAGTGATTCAAAAGAAGGTAGTAAAGAAGCTGGTAAAGAGGATGGAAAGCCGGCTGAAAAAGCTAAAAAAGAAGGCAAGGATATTGTCATTGCTGTAGCAGATAACTTTACAGGCATGGATCCACATGACACAAATGACACGTTATCTGGTTCAGCTCAAAAAGCAATGCTTGAAGGGCTTGTAGGGTTTGATAAAGATATGAATGTTATTCCACTTTTGGCTGTAGAGCATTCGGCAAATGCCGAGGCAACGGAATTCACATTCAAATTACGTGAAAATGTGAAATTCCACGATGGAACGCCTTTTAATGCAGAAGCGGTAAAAGTGAACTTCGAAAGATTATCAGATCCAACTAGCGGATTGAAAAGACATAGCCTTTACGCATTGATTAAAAAAATAGAAGTTGTTAATGAATATGAAGTGAAATTTACATTATCAGAACCTTTCGGCGCGATGATCAACACATTCGCTCACCCAGCTGGATTGATGCACAGCCCGAAAGCGTTAGAAGAGTTTGGGAAAGAAGTTGCAAGACATCCAGTTGGAACAGGCGCATTTAAATTTGTTGAATGGAAACCGAGTGAAGGTTTGAAAATTGAAAAGAACGAAGAATATTGGAATGCTGGATTCCCGAAAGTAGATTCCATCACATTTAAACCGGTATCGGAAAACGGATCAAGAATTGCAATGTTGCAAACAGGTGAAGCGGACTTCATCTATCCGGTTCCTACTGAACAAGTAGAGGGAATTAACGGGAAAAACGGCATTGAAGTAGAAAGTAAGCCTTCTATTGTTGTCCGTTACATGTCTATGAATACATTAAAAGCACCATATGATGATATTAAAGTTAGACAAGCACTTAATTATGCAATCAATAAAGAAGCTTTCATTAAAGTTGTAATGAACAATCAAGGAACTGAATTGGATTCTATTATTGCACCTGACGTTCAGTTCTACTCAAAACAAGAGCCTTATGCATTCGACCTTGAAAAAGCGCAAGGCCTGCTAAAAGAAGCTGGTATTGAAAAGGGCTTTAAAGCGAAACTATGGGGCGGTAACAGCTCCGGAGCGATTAAAGCAATGGAATTCTTGCAGCAGCAGTTGGCACAAGTCGGTATAGATGTTGAAGTTGTACCAATGGAATCAGGTACACTATCAGACAAAATCTGGTCTGTTCAAAACCCTGACGATGCTGAGCTTGAATTATACTACGGTGGATGGTCACCATCTACTGGAGATGCAGATTGGGGCATCCGTCCACTTCTCGGAGGAAAAGATGCATTCCCACCTATGTCATATAACGTTTCTTATTATGATAATCCGGAAGTGGATCAGCTAATTCTAGACGGTCTGCAAACAGCAGATTCGGATAAACGTGCAAAAGCTTATGAAGATGCACAAAAAACAATATGGAATGATGCACCTTGGGTCTTCTTATCTGCTGACAATACATTGGCTGGTAAGAAAAACTATCTAAAAGGAATCTATCTGTTACCGGATGGTTCATTGAGCGTATCAGATATCGAAATCGAGTAATGAATTGATAAAAGGGCGCTATATATACATAATATATAGCGCTCTATCTTTATACCAAAGGAGTGGTTAAGTTGTTTCGATTCATCATTAAAAGACTACTCGAAATTATCCCGATCCTGTTGATTGTATCCATTCTGATTTTTCTATTCGTACATATGATTCCCGGAGATCCAGCTCGTCTAGTTGCTGGCGAAGATGCAACACTGGCAGATGTGGAGATGGTTAGAAAGGAATTAGGCTTGGATCAGCCGATTGTAGAACAGTATGTCACTTATATGAAGAACCTGTTTAAAGGGGATATGGGGAATTCACTAAAAACAAATCGGCCGGTAAGCGAAGAAATAGGCGAACGATTCATGCCAACGTTTTGGTTAACCGTTTGGAGTATGGCATGGGCGGTCATTGTTGGTTTAGTGATTGGTGTCATTTCGGCTACAAAGAGAAATAAATGGCAGGATTATTTGGGCATGTTCGGAGCTGTTTCGGGGTTATCATTGCCGTCATTCTGGCTAGGACTCATGCTTATTCAACTATTCGCAGTAACACTTGGCTGGCTGCCTACTGGAGGAATGGAGTCATGGAAGAGTTATATCCTTCCTGCATTCACTCTTGGAACTGGTGTAGCTGCTGTAGTTGCACGTTTTACACGCTCATCCTTGATGGATGTGCTGAAAGAAGATTATATCCGTACAGGCAGATCAAAGGGATTAAGTGAACGCAATGTTACGTGGGGACATGGCTTAAGAAATGCAATGATACCCGTTGTTACAATGACAGGCTTGCAATTTGGTTTCTTACTCGGAGGATCCGTTGTCATTGAAACTGTATTCAGTTGGCCGGGGTTAGGAAAACTATTAATCGATTCAGTTGCTTACCGTGACTATCCGGTTATTCAAGCAGAAATGATGATCTTTGCGTTAGAATTCATCGTTATTAATCTAATCGTTGATCTATTATATGGCATCTTGAATCCACAGATTCGGTATGAGTAAGGAGGGGACCAAAGTGGTTGAAGTAAAGCTTTCTAAAAAAGAAGAATACATGCAACGAACCTTGGAAAACATCACATCGAATACACCATTCTCTGAGTTTTGGAGGAAGTTCAAAAAACAAAAACTTGCGTTTGTATCATTCTTTTTTGTACTATTCCTTATTGCACTAGCGCTTGTCGGACCATACTTTGTGCCTTACGATATAGCGGAACCAGATTATGACAATGTACTTTCGGGTCCTACAGCCCAACACTGGGCAGGAACAGATGCTTATGGCAGGGACATTTTCAGTAGAATTATTGCGGGTACACAAATTTCTTTATACGTTGGATTGACGTCCGTTTTCTTAGGAGCAATTGGAGGAACATTCTTAGGGCTTATTGCAGGTTATTACGGTAGAAAAATCGACATGATTATTATGCGGATGTGTGATGTATTACTTGCATTCCCTGGAATCTTGTTAGCTATCGGTATTATTGCGATATTGGGACCAGGGCTTAGTAACGTTGTCATCGCGGTCGCGATTTTCAGTGTGCCAGTGTTTGCTCGAATTGTCCGTAGTTCCACGCTAGCTGTTAAATCTACCCTCTATGTTGAAGCTACAAAATCAATAGGTGCAAGGCCACGTCGAATTATTTGGAAGCACGTCTTTCCAGGAACATTATCTAGTATTATTGTCTATTTTACGATGCGAATTGGTTCAGCAATCTTAACAGCTGCCAGCTTGAGTTTCCTTGGGTTAGGCGCACAGCCCCCTTCACCTGAGTGGGGCGCAATGCTAAGTGGTGGACGGGATTATTTAAATATTGCACCACATGTGACGGTTTTTCCAGGACTTGCGATTTTCGTTACAGTACTTGCATTTAACCTTTTAGGTGATGGCTTACGTGACGCGCTCGATCCGAAAATTAAGGACTGACACTTGGTTGAAAGGAGGTATTCTAGTGGATCAATCAGTACTAAAAGTAAATAACCTACAAACACATTTCACAAGTGATTCTGGTGTTGTAAAAGCGGTAGATGGAGTTAGTTTTGAAGTTTCAAAAGGCGAAACACTTGGCATCGTTGGCGAATCGGGAAGTGGGAAGAGTGTTACCTCCCTGTCAATCATGAGGTTGTTGAAAGATACTCCTGGACAGATTGCTGGGGGAGAAATTCTTTATGAAGGCAGAGATCTTGTCAAAATCAGCGAGAATGAAATGCGGAAAATCCGCGGCAATGAAATTGCGATGATATTTCAAGAACCAATGACTTCATTGAACCCCGTATTTAAAATTGGGCGTCAATTGGAAGAAGCTATTATCCTTCACTTAAAGATGTCGAAAAAGCAGGCGAGAGTTAGGTCAATTGAGATGCTAACAGCTGTTGGTATTTCACGTCCGGACAAAGTTGTTCATGAGTTTCCGCATCAGCTATCGGGCGGCATGCGACAACGCGTTATGATTGCGATGGCGATGGCTTGCAATCCTAAAGTATTGATAGCAGATGAGCCGACAACGGCACTGGACGTGACAATACAAGCGCAGATATTGGATTTGATGCGGAATTTAACGAAAACAACTGATACAGCCATTCTACTTATCACGCATGATTTGGGTGTAGTTGCAGAAATGTGTGATCGTGTTGTGGTCATGTACGGCGGACGTGCAGTAGAAGAAAGCGATGTCCTATCAATCTTTGCTAATCCGAAACACCCTTATACACAGGGATTACTGGCTTCTATTCCTAAGATAGGGGAAAGAGTAGAACGATTGCAATCCATTCCTGGTAATGTTCCGATCCCATCGAGGATGCCGGAAGGTTGTAAGTTTGCCCCAAGATGTCAGTTTGCAATGGATATCTGTTGGGAAAAAGAACCTGAATTTAAAGAAGTAGCAGTGAAGCATTCTGTTAGGTGCTGGTTACACGAGGAGGTGCATCAAGATGAGTCAGAACTTGCTGGAAGTACACAACATAAAAAAATATTTTCCGATAAAGAAAAAACTGTTCAGTAAAAAGAAAGAGTTTGTAAAAGCGGTTGATGGTGTGTCATTTACTGTAAAAAAGGGCGAGACATTAAGTATCGTTGGAGAAAGTGGTTGTGGAAAGTCCACTACCGGCAGAGTATTGATGAAGTTATTGGATGCGACGGAAGGACGAATTATCTTTGAGGGGCAAGACATCACCGATTTAACGGATGATGAAATTCGCCCGCTCCGAAAAGAATTCCAAATGGTTTTCCAAGATCCCTATGCGTCACTCAACCCACGGCTAACAGTAAAGGAAATCATCGAAGAACCACTGATTGTTCATAATATCGAAAAATCAAAACGGGCGGACCGTGTTATCCAATTATTGGAAGTTGTCGGGTTGAATAGGTACCATGCGAATCGCTATCCCCATGAGTTTAGTGGTGGGCAGCGCCAACGTATTGGTATTGCACGGGCACTGGCAGTGAATCCAAAGCTCATTATTGCGGATGAACCGGTTTCGGCACTTGACGTTTCCATTCAATCACAAATTCTTAACTTATTAAAAGATTTACAGGAACAGTATAATTTGACGTATGTATTTATCGCTCATGACTTAAGTGTAGTTGAACATATTTCGGATCGGGTTGGGGTTATGTATTTAGGAAGGCTTGTTGAATTGACAGACCGAGACGCATTGTTTGGAGGGCCGCTTCATCCTTACACGAAAGCGTTACTAAGTGCAGTTCCAATACCGGATCCTACTTTAAAAAGAGAACGAATTTTATTAAAAGGGGATATACCGAGTCCAGCCAATCCACCTTCTGGATGTACGTTCCATACTCGTTGTCCTTTTGCCCAACAATTATGCAAAGATCAAGTGCCGGAGTTCCGCGAATTAGGCGAAGGTCATTTTGTAGCTTGTCATTTTGCAGAAGAATTACGGGGTTAATTAAATGCGGAAACTTCATGTTATATCCATACAAAAAGTATATTTAGACATTGTGGTCAATCAATTAGCGGAGATATTCGGAGACGCAATCGAGTTATCCGCAATCACATTGCAAGAGCTCACCATGGATGTTATTGGGGAACAGGATATTGTTATCTTATCTAAAGAGATACTAAAGGGAATCACTCGTCCGTTCATCCCGGAATCATGTCCAATCATTATTGCTAATCGCGAAGTAAATATAGCAGCAACGAAAGAATTGTATAAACTGCAAGAAGGACAACAGATTCTTGTCATTAACGATACGATTGAACATGCGGTAGAAACAGCAATTTCCCTTAAAAACATCTATTTTGAACACGATTATATTGCCTATGACCCTGTAGATTTAATGCCGTCCACTATCAATTGGATTGTTACTCCAGGGGAGATGGAACTTGTTCCGAGAGAATTTGAAAATGTGATTGATATTGGTCCTAGGACCCTGGATTTCAAAACTGTGCAAGAGACAGCAAAAAACGTGAAATGTGAATTGGAACAAGTTTTATTGATGAATCGCTATTATAAATCGCAATTGGCATTAGCAGAAAAGTTGGTTGATAAAAACGAACTTCAGAATAAGAAGATGTCGGTTCAGCAGACTACTAAGCGTTCAAAAGTTGAGGATCGAACGGAAAAGAATAACCCTTTGCCGGAAGAAACAATGCGTTCGATTATTGAGAAAATCGAAGAACATGGTTTTTTAGAGGAGAGTTTAGCAATCTTGGCCATCTACAAAGAAGCCAAGGAAAACTTCGAATCCTTTGGTCGTGCAACAGTGAAATTGAAATTACGCGATGCTGGTATTACGTTTTCCGATCAGCAACTCCGGCTTCGTTTAGAAATAATGCAGGAGATAGGTTTGGTCAATGCGCGTCAAGGCAGGGGCGGGACGAAGTTATCGGATAAAGGCGAAACCTTTTTGAAGCAGCACAACGAAGCATCAAGCGTCGGATTTTAGACGTTAGCTCTGATTTAGATGAACTAACTTTTTGGCATCTACTGATTTACCGATCAATTGCGATGCCCTATCTTGAGGAGGATTAATAAATGACTATTGGTTATTTTAATGGTGAATTCATTCCAGTTGAGCAGCTTGTTATTCCTATCGATGAACGAGGCCATCAATTTGGTGATGGTGTTTATGAGGTCATTCGGGTTTACGACGGTACATTCTTCATGTTGGAAGAACATATTGAGCGGCTATTTAAAAGCGCACAAGCAATTAGGTTGCCAGGTGACCATTCTATAGAAGAGATTCAACAGCTTATCCACGAAGCAGTTGGAAAATCAGGCTTGGCAGATTGTGATGTTTACATCCAGATGACTAGAGGCGTTGCAACGAGAAAGCACTTATTCCCAGACGTGCCCGTCTCTGTTTCGATGACAATTAGGCCTATGAAACCAACAAGTGATGCCGTCAGAGAAAAAGGAATGAAGGCGATATTCCATGAAGATGAACGATGGGCAAACTGCTACATTAAATCATTAAATCTTTTGCCGAATATATTAGCAAAACAAACCGCTCAAGATGCTGGTTGTTATGAAGCGATTCTTGTGAAAGATGGTTTTGTGACAGAAGGAACGAGTTCTAATGTGTATCTAGTAAGCGACAACACAATCTATACAACACCGCTTTCAAAGCATATTTTAGCTGGGATTACACGGATAGCGGTAAAAGAACTTGCGAATGATCTTGGGATTCCATTCGTTGAAAAACAATTTACGACTGAAGAATTGTTGCAGGCGGATGAGGTTTTCATTACAAGTACAACAAATGAAATCATGCCGATCGTCAATGTAGACGGGAAGAATATTAAGGATGGTTCTGCTGGGGAAATGACTTTGAAGTTGAATGACAAACTTATGGAACTGGTTAAGTCAGTGCAACATAGCTGAGTAATTTTGTTTCTGGAAGACTCCTTTTAAATAGGGGACGTTGGGAGGGCTTTCAATCTGGCAAACCTAATTACCAGGAGTTTTTTTAATACCTATATAGATTGAGCGCAGGCGCCTTAGCAGGGGTAGCCAACCGAACAACGAAGAGTTCGGTTTGTATAATTTCTGCGTTCTTTGCAGAAATTATACAGTTAATGCCAAGAGGTTACTCCATATAGGTTAAAGGATATCTCATCGGGCTTATGGCGGGAGGCATCCCCAAGCGCCGAAGCGAATTCAATGGAGTTCTTTATCACAATAGATGTAGTATGAAAATTACTTTCCGAAGGGAGAAACTATGCGCGTTTATATTTCAGCTGATATAGAAGGCATCTCAGGGGTCGTTCATGGCGAACATACAGCCCGGGATGGTAGAGAGCATGATTATGCACGGATGCTAATGACCGAAGAGGTTAATGCTTGCGTACTTGGTGTGTTGGAGGCGGGAGCAGAAAAAATTGTTGTCAATGACTCTCACGGAACTATGCGGAATATTTATCATGAGAAATTACATAAGAAAGCTGAACTGATTCTAGGTGCACCTAAAAAACTAGCAATGATGGAAGGAATTAATGCGGATTTCGATGCGGTTCTTTTTGTCGGGTATCACACTCGAATGGGGACAGACGGCATATTAAATCATACATTTAATGGACGGGTAGTCAGAAGGGTTGAAGTAAATGGAGTGGAACTTGGCGAATTGGGTTTAAATGCCCTGGTTGCTGGTCATTTTGGTGTGCCTGTTGTTTTTGTATCAGGTTGTAATTTAGTGGCAATTGAAGCTAAGGCGTGCATTCCAGATATTCATCAGGCAATCGTAAAACAAACGATTAATCGAACTACGGCTCTGAACGTTCATCCTGTTAGAGCAAGGGAACTCATAAAAGAAGGTGCAAAAAAAGCGTTGCTGCACCGCGAAGAGATTAAACCATTTACCATGAAGGCACCTTATACGGTGAAAATGGAGTTTTTACATACCGGTCTGGTTGATGCTGTTGAGATAGTGCCCTTTGTGAAAAGGACAGGGCCCCTGACGATTTCATTTGTCACTAGTGATATATTGGAGTGTTATCAATTGATTCGAAGTTCGATTATGATTGCCAGTACGGTAACATAAACTGATCAATAAGCTGAAAAAAACGCTACTACTTGGAGTGAATAAAATGAAGCTACAAGAACCCAAAAAGGTCAGAGCTAGAGGTATTACGATTGGCCGCCTTCCGATCGGGATAAAGAATTGTATTACAGATGTAGAAGGCGTAAAAGTGGGACATGTCACGCTAGATAATCCATTGCAGGGGGCTGAATACGCGGCTACAGGCGTGACGGCTATTCTACCGCATGGCGACAATCTATTTTTGAATAAAGTAGTGGGTGCGAGCTATGTATTGAATGGTTTCGGTAAGACAACAGGCCTCGTCCAGGTAGATGAATTAGGCTTGATTGAATCCCCGATTATGCTGACCAATACGTTTGGTGTTCCCGCGGTTACACAAGGAACGCTTCACTATATGTTAGAACAAAACCCTGAGATTGGAGATACAACTGGAACGATTAATTTGGTTGTCGGGGAATGCAATGATAGCAGGCTAAACTCAATCCGCGAGCTACCGATTCAACCAAGTCACGCGGTTGCTTCTATTAAAAAAGCTTCCACTGATGCTTCCGAGGAAGGGGCGGTTGGAGCTGGAAAAGGTATGATTTGTTTTGGCTATAAAGGCGGAATCGGCTCTTCATCACGAATCATTAAAGACGGTGAAAGTGGAAGGACCTATACAATTGGTTGTTTAGTTCTTAGTAACTTCGGGCGGAAAGAAGATTTTCAAATTGACAGATACAAACTGAGTGACAATCAGGATGTGCCTACTTATCCTAAACCAGCAGATGGATCCATCATGATTGTCTTGGCTACAGATGCACCACTGAGCAGCAGGCAGCTAAGGCGGGTGGCGAAAAGATGCGGCATCGGGCTTGGGAGAACGGGCAGTCATTTTAGTAATGGCAGTGGTGACATTGTCATCGCTTTTTCGACAGCTCATAAAATACCGCATATCACTACGGATACTGTCGAAACAAGGCTGCAGTTAAGAGAAGATCATCCGATTATGAATGACCTTTTCTCTGGTGCATCAGATGTCACAGAGGAAGCGATTTTAAATTCATTATCACAGGCCGTGACGATTACGGGGCGGATGGGAAATACCGTTTACGCTTATCCGTTTGAATGAACTGGAATAAAAAAGCACACCTCTTGATTAACCAAACCAGTGAATAACATGATCACCTACTGGGCGCTACGTGTATAGTTGACTTTGGATTGCTTTGGATTGAATGACTTCTATACGATTACCGGGATGTCTGGATGTGTAGGGATGAGACTTTGTCGCATCCCTACACAGTTTTTTCGGTAATCGTATGGTGGTCCTTCATCCGTCGCTCTTCAAAAACACAGATACACGAAGTGCTAAAGCTTTTTGGGACGAAAGAATAGCTTGCTTCTTATCTGGATAAAAGCCGCCAAAGATGCAATTTTGGCGGCTGAAACTTTCTCACTGGTTTTTCCTTTCTTTATTTCAGAAGTGTTGCTTTCTAGTAGACATCACATAATTAGATGCATAAGCTTTACCAAAAGTAAGCAAGACGCACATTGTACAACGTGCAAGAGTGCCCGAAATTGCATCTTCGGGCACTTACAATCTCTATAGAAAGTCATCTATTCTTTTCTTCCAAAACAACTGCATTTTTCACTTGAACATTGTAGGTACGCGACAGGCAACTATTCGCAACAGTATTACTGAAAAAAGTGTGGCTAAAAGTGACGGATCCACTTTTAGCCACACGAGGACCCCTCAGTAAATCTGTCATGAATAGTTCGCCGAAAGCGAACCGGAAATGATCCAGTGAAAAGGAATCTTTTCATGCATGACTGTGTGAAGAGGTTTTTTTTCTGTCTAGACTCCAGCGCCTAGCCCCTCGAGTCGCTTCTGTCCCGTTAGTAAAGGCAAAAAGAGCGCCTTTACTAACAGGCCTTTCAGCGCTTGTCGGGACTGAACAGGCGCTTGCGCTTTTGTTCCTTAATGAAATTGACTGCGCGTATATGGTCGAATTATTGCAAATAGACTAATAGGTTTGACTAGAACGAGTTTCCAATTTACACTTAATAAGACATTTCTAGTTAAATAACCATATAGTAATAGAATGCTAACCAACGCCTCGGTACCATGCAATCGTTTATATAATCAAAAGGGGGTTTTTTGATTGAAGAAAAAAGGGATTTTTAGTATGTTGCTCGTTCTGTTTCTCCTAGTTGCGGCTGCGTGCGGTAATGACAAAGGGGAAGGCGACACTAAAAAGGACGATGACGTAGTGAAAGAAGAAGGCGCTTCAGGCAAGCTCGTCATTTACACGGGACGTGATGAAAGCGTTGTTGAGAAGGTCGTTGGGATGTTCAATGAAAAATACCCGGACATTCAAGTGGATAATTTGACGATGGGGGCGCAACAAATTCTTGAGCGTGTCCGCGGTGAGAAAGCGAATCCACAAGCGGACTTCTGGTGGGGCGGTACACAATCCGCAATGATGGTGGCGGCGGATGAAGATCTGCTTATGCCATTCAAGCCGTCATTTGATGCTGCGATTGCGGCCGACTATAAAGATGCTGAAGGAAGATGGTACGGAGAGATGCTGTTGCCGGAAGTAATTATGATCAATAGCGATGTACTAACGCCGGAAACGGGTCCGCAAGATTGGGATGATTTGTTGAAGCCAGAATGGAAAGACAAAATCGTTATCCGCGGTGTACTTGCTTCTGGAACGATGCGTACAATTTACTCATCAATGATTTTCCGCCAAGGTGCCGACAATCCTGAAAAAGGCTATGAATGGCTTAAAGGCTTAGATGCAAACACGAAAGATTATGCGCAAGATCCAACGAACCTGTATTTGAAATTGGTTCGCCAAGAAGGAATTGTGTCGTTGTGGAATCTGCAAGATATCCTGTTGCAAAGCAAGTTGAACAACCAGCCGTTTGATTTCATTTATCCGAAGAGCGGTGCGCCGATTCTTGTAGATGCGGTCGGTATTG
Source organism: Sporosarcina sp. E16_3 (assembly GCF_017347125.1). Taxonomy (NCBI): domain Bacteria; kingdom Bacillati; phylum Bacillota; class Bacilli; order Caryophanales; family Caryophanaceae; genus Sporosarcina; species Sporosarcina sp. E16_3. The sequence continues at coordinate 19,641 of NZ_JADPRX010000033.1, read as the reverse complement.
TCAATAAAGCGAAAAACGAAGCGAATGCGAAACTGTTTTATGAATTCCTCTTTGATCCGGAAGTGCGTGCGAAGCTTGCGGAAGAGCTCTATCAGATTCCGACACGCTCGGATATTGCCAAAGAAGATATGCCAGATTGGTACCAGGAGCTTGACTTAAAGGCACTTGATATCGATTGGGCAGTGATGGCTGACAAAGAAGCGGAATGGATGGAGCATTGGGATTCAAATGTTAAAGGAAAAGGTAAGTAATCGTTCATTTAACAGTGCGAAAAGTAGGACCTCGGGTTATCAATCTCGAGGTCTTTCCATTACATAGTGACTATATTGCTGAACAAGTAAATAACTACATAAACTAAGCGAAGGCGCCTTACAAGGGGCGGGAGGCATCCCCGAGCGCCGTAGCGAATTCAATGGAACAACCTATATAAATTTGATTAAAAGGGGTGACGGGATGAAGGGTGTTCGATTAAAAGATATAACAAAGACATTTGGAAAAGTCCATGGCGTGAAAGAGTTGAATATCGACATTCAACCTGGCGAGTTTTTCACATTTCTCGGTCCGAGCGGATGTGGGAAGACGACGACGCTCCGCATGATTGCGGGATTTTATTACCCGACGGAGGGGAAGATTTTTTTCGATGAACGTGATGTAACAAGGTTGCAGCCGAACAAGCGAGACATCGGCATGGTGTTCCAAAACTATGCACTTTTCCCGCATATGACGGTGAATGAAAATATTGCGTTCGGCTTAGAAGTCCGGAAGTTTTCGAAAGAAGAAATAAAAGTGAAAGTCGATGAAGTCAGGGGCCTTGTGCGGCTTGAACAATACGGCGAACGGAAAATCAATGAGCTTTCTGGTGGTCAGCAGCAACGTGTTGCATTGGCCCGGGCGCTTGTCATTAAACCGGATATTTTACTGCTGGATGAACCGTTATCAAATTTGGATGCCAAGCTGCGCGAAGAAACGCGTATTGAAATTAAGCGTTTACAGGCGGAACTTGGTGTGACGACGGTCTATGTTACACATGATCAAACGGAAGCGATGGCGATGTCGGACCGCATTATGGTGATGGAAAATGGCTATGTTCAGCAGATTGGCACGCCGCAGGAGATTTATAATCGACCGGTGAACAGATTCGTCTCATCGTTCATTGGCGAATCGAATACGATAGAGATGACCGTCATGTCAATCGATGGTGAAAAAGTCATCGTGAGAAATGAAGACGGCGTCACGCTGACTGGACTTCTTAGTAATAGTTCTCCTCTTGCTCCGATGAATAAAGGAGAAACGATCCATGTGTCAATTCGTCCGGAATCAATTCTTCAAGGTGAAGGGGACAACACGCTGACTGGGGAAATTACATTTGTTGAATTCACTGGACTAAGTGTCAACTATATCGTTAAAATTCCGGGGATTACGCTCAAAGTGATGATTATTAATACAGGCGGAAAACTGTTGCAAATCGGGGATTCCATCCAGTTATCAATCCCGTCTCGAAGCCTCTACTTTCTTGGGGAATAGGGGGGGCTAGCTAATGAAAAAACAGACACTTCATTCGACGCAAGATAGTTTGTGGGCACGTATTACTCAATCTCCTTCCTTCATTTATGTCCTGATTTCACCTTTGTTCCTCATTTTGTTCGGTTATGTTATTTTTCCGTTTTACCAAACGTTCATTCAAAGTTTTGGTAGTGAGACAGGGCTGAACAATTATAAAAAATTTTTCAGTTTAGAAAGTACAGCCAATCTGGAAGCACTCTGGACGAGTGTGTACATTTCGGTTATCAGTGTCATTACGTGTGCGATTGTCGGTGTATTAATGGCTTTCCTACTTGAGCGGTATGACTTTCCGGGGCGCCGTGTGCTATCGGTTCTCGTCCTAGTACCAATGGCGTTGCCACCGCTTGTCGGTGTGCTGTCATTCACATTTTTGTATGGAGAAAGTGGTATTATTCCACGGGGTATTCAGCATTTATTCAATTTAGAGCAAGTGCCTTTCAAGCTGAAAGGGGTATGGGGCGTTATTGTGGTCCATACGTTTACGATGTATACGTACTTCTATTTGACTGCTTCGGCGGCGATTAAAGGGCTCGATCCGTCACTGGAAGAAGCGGCGACAAACCTTGGCGCCAGCAGACTTCGAATATGGCGAAAAGTTATTTTACCGATGCTAACACCGTCGATTGTGGCCGCGGCGCTTCTTGTGTTCATGATTTCGATGGCTTCATACACGGCGCCGCTCATTTTCGGGGTGGAGCGGACGATGACGATGCAAATCTATTTGTCGAGGACGAACGGCAACTTGGATATGGCCGCTACGCAATCGACGATATTATCATTCGTATCCATCTCGTTTTTGATCATTATGAGATGGTATCAAAACAAACGAAACTATCAAAACTTGAGCAAAGGAATTAGTGTCCATCGTTCTGAAGTGAAGTCGAAGGCCATGAAAGTGGTTTCCATCGTTCTTTCTTTTGCGGGCGTTATCATCTTGTTATTGCCGATTTTGACGCTTGTTCTTATATCGTTATCTGTGGATGGTACGTGGACGACCCAAGTGTTGCCGCCGGCGTATACATTTGATCATTATATTGCATTATTTACGGATGAACGGACGTGGCGACCGATTTGGAACTCATTGCAAATGGGCTTTGTCGCGACCCTTGGTAACATCGTATTCGGTGTCGCAGCAGCGTATGCGATGGTACGACTTAATTTCAAAGGGAAGACATTGCTTGATATTTTAATCATGGTTCCGTGGGCACTTCCTGGAACTGTCGTTGCGGTCAATTTGATTGCAGCTTTCAGTGAAGAGAATATCTTCGCTTTCAATCAGGTGTTGATTGGAACGTTCTGGATATTGCCACTCGCTTATTTCATTCGCCATTTGCCACTTGTTTTCCGCTCGACATCAGCGTCGTTAATGCAGATGGACCAATCGATAGAAGAGGCTTCGAGGAGTCTTGGCGCAGGTTGGTGGATGACGTTCCGTAAAATTGTTTTACCATTGACATTGACAGGGATTTTAGCAGGAACACTTCTGGCATTCGTTCAAAGTATTGGGGAATTTGTGGCGTCGATTCTTATTTATAGTACGTCGACGATGCCTTTATCGGTCGCGATTTTCCAAAAGATGTATGCCTTTAAATTCGGCACAGCCTGCGCATATGGTGTGTTGCAAATCGTATTAATACTTATTGTGTTGACGATTTCCGAAAGGTTGTCGAAAGGGACTGCGGGTTCAGCGATTTAACGCTTTAATTCCGAATGAAAGGATGGATTGCCTAATGATTAGGAACTTCAAAGATCGCATCAATGAAGCTGAGGGGGAAGAGTTCCCATCGAAAACGTATCGAAAAATGGTGCTGCAACCTGCTTATGACGAAGCGAAGAAGTACTTTTTACATTCGATGATTCAGATTCATACCGCACATTTAAAAATGTTGGAAGAGCAAGGGATTGTCAGTCAAGGAGATGCGGTGACGATTGGGAAAGCAATTCATGCACTTGATGTGGATTATTACAGCAAGGACCATTACAATCCACTATTTGAAGATCTCTTTTTCCGCATTGAGCATGATTTAATTGAAGAAGCTGGGGAGATTGCGGGGAATTTGCATATCGCACGGAGCCGGAATGATATGGGAATTGCCATTTATCGGATGACGCTTCGTAAAAAGTTGCTTGAACTAATGAGTGAGATGGTGGCGTTGGAGGATGCGCTGATTGCATTTTGTGAAGAGCATGTCGATACGGTGATGATTGGCTATACGCATACGCAACAAGCGCAACCGACGACGCTCGCCCATTATTTAAAGGCAGTTATTGATCAGCTAGGCAGAGATTTCAAACGTGTACAGTCGGCGTTTGGAACGGTAAATCGGAGCAGTATGGGAGCGGCGGCACTGACGACAACCGGTTTTGCGATAAGCCGTGAACGGATGCGGGATCTGCTGGCATTTGACGATATTATCGAGAATTCATGGGATGCGGTGGCTGGCGCGGATTATATTACAGAATCGGCGAGTGCAGTCCAGTTGTCCGCGTTAAATTTGGGGCGTACGGTTCAAGATTTTCTAACATGGGCGACGCAGGAGTTTAATGTTTTCACATTGGCTGATCCATATGTTCAGATAAGTTCAATCATGCCGCAAAAACGTAACCCGGTTTCGATTGAACATATGCGTTCTTTATTGTCAGCGGTCGTAGGCGATACGAATACAGTGTTGACGATGGTACACAATACACCGTTCGGGGATATTGTGGATACGGAAGATGATATGCAGCCGTTCTTGTGGAAAGCGATTGATCGTCTGATTGGAATTTACCAATTGTTTGGAAGCGTCGTTTTGACAATGAAAGTAAATAAGAAAAACCTACTTGAACGGGCGGAAAATAGTTTTGCAAACGTGACAGAACTGGCTGATACACTGGTTCGTTCGGAGAAGATTACTTTCAAACAATCCCATCTAATCGTTAGTAATTGTGTAAAGGCATTGGCAGCAGCGGGTGAACAGTCGTTGATGGGGCTTACATGGCAACTGGCAAACGACCAGGCACAACTAGTTTTGAATAAAGATCTAGTCATCACTGAAGAGGATTTCTATACTACGTTACGTCCACAACATTTCGTCGCGATACGAACTATCTACGGCGGGCCATCCGCGGAAACGATGAAAGCTTCTCTAGAACAATCGAGAGAGTTTGCAAAAGAAGCGATGCAATGGTTGAGTGAAAAAGAACGTGCAATTATAGATGCGGAGATTCAGTTGGAAACATTTAAGACAAACTGGAGTGGGGCTTGATGGGAGTCGCCTACTCAATTCCAACACGAGCATGAAAGTTATATATAAGCAACTGAATACCTATATCAACTGAGCGAAGGCGCCTTACAAGGGGTAGCCGAAGCAAATTTGAAGGGAATCTTTAATTCAACTTAGATAGAACAATAAGTACAACACATTTTCTTGTTGGAAATCACATAGGAAAAGACAACTATCCTCCGACCAATTACTGGTTGGAGGATAGTTGTCTTATTTCTCATCATGCGAAATACATAAAAAACGCACATCGTTATCAGTATAATTATACCAATAATGCAGGTCCCGGGAATCGACCATAATGGAGTCGAAGGCATCGAGTGTATGCAGCTTTTCTCCGATTTGTACAGTCAATTGTCCCTCAAGAACATATAAGAATTCCTGTCCTTCATGGGTGATGGGATCACCTTCATTTTGATTAGGTTTCATGACAACCAGAAGTGGTGTAAAAGCTGGTTGATTAATTTCACCGCTCAAGTCTTTGTAATAAATATCATGTTCTTTCATCCGTATTGGAACGGTTGAATTCCGATGAACTATTTCATTTTCTTCATTTGGGTCGATGAAAAAGGTACTTGGATTCACTTCAAGAGCAATGGAAATCTTTTTAAGTGACTCCAGTGTTGCTGACGATTTCCCGCGTTCCAGTTGAGATAAAAAGCTAATGGAAAACCCAGTCATGTCGGCTAGGACTTTCAATGTCATCCGTTTTTTTGTTCGAATTTCCTTTATTTTAATACCCAAAGTACCATCCTGCATTTTATCACTCCTTAAAATAAACATTGACAGAATATTATAGTATCAATATGATGGAATTAATACAAATTGAAGTGTCACTTCAATTTAGTTAACAAACAAAGGGGAGTTTGGTATGGATAAGAAAAAGATGAATCGCGTATTGCTCGCGAGTCTCATAGGGAGTTCAATTGAATGGTTCGATTACTTTTTGTACGGTACGGTAGCCGCGCTCGTTTTTAATCAAGTCTTCTTTGTTACAGAAGACCCATCTGTAGGGCTGTTGCTAGCATACGCATCATTTGCGCTCGCGTTTTTCATACGTCCGTTCGGGGGAATCATCTTCAGTCATATTGGTGATCGAATAGGAAGAAAGAAAACACTTGTTGTAACACTAACTCTGATGGGGATTGCAACATTCGGGATGGGGCTATTGCCAACATACCAAGCAATCGGCATTTGGGCACCGATTCTACTGATTACACTACGCTTGGTCCAAGGGTTAGGAATCGGCGGAGAATGGGGCGGAGCATTACTGCTCGCTGTCGAATATGCACCAAAAGAAAAACGTGGACTTTATGGAAGTGTACCACAAATGGGAATTACAATCGGGATGCTACTTGGCACAATTGCACTTTCGATTATGACGCTTCTTCCGGAAGATTCATTTATGACATGGGGATGGCGCGTTCCGTTCATCTTAAGTGCATTGCTTGTCGTATTTGGATTATGGATTCGTAAAGGGATTGACGAAACACCGTCGTTTAAGGCAGTACAGGAAAAAGGGGAAATTCCAAAAGTACCATTATTCCATACGTTAAAATATCACTGGCGTGAAGTACTTATCGCGATTGGTGCAAAAGTCGTTGAAACAGCACCATTTTATATTTTCAGTACGTTTGTCGTATCTTATGCAACAACAAATCTTGGCTTTACTCGGACAGCAACATTGGGCGCGGTTATGGTCGGTACAATTGTTACGACGATCTTAATTCCGTTTATGGGGGCTTTGTCTGACCGTATTGGTAGGAAACCATTGTATGTATTCGGAACAATCGCTATGGCACTATATGCGTTCCCGTACTTCTGGTTAGTAAAACAAGGTTCAGTCACACTTCTCGTAATTGCAACCGTTATTGGACTAGGAGTCATCTGGGCACCGATTACTGCAGTTCTGGGTACAATGTTATCAGAGATTTTCTCAGCAGAAGTCCGTTATACGGGAATTTCACTTGGGTATCAGATTGGTGCAGCTTTAGCCGGCGGGACAGCACCGCTTGTTGCAACAGCACTGTTACTAAAGTTCAATAATTCATATGTGCCTGTCGCGCTGTATATCGTCTTTACTGCGGTCGTTTCATTGCTAGCGGTTTGGGCTGTTAAAGATCGTAAAGGTCAAGAATTGGATGCATAACTAAAGAAGGGTGGTATAAACATGCTTTTATTGAATGAAAAAGAAATCCAATCCATTTATGGAATGAAAGAAGCATTAGTAGACATCGAAAAGGTATTACGTTCTAAGGTGGAAGGGAAGATAAAGAATCCGCCACGGACAGTCGTTGAATTCCCAGAGCATAATGCATCGTCATTGTATATGCCAAGCGCGGATCTAGTTGAAGAAGTGGTTACTGTGAAAACGGTTACAATTTTCCCGAACAATCCAGCGATTGGAAAGCCGACAACTCAAGGGGTAGTGCTCGTTACGGATGCACAAAATGGTGAGCATCTTGCATTGATGAATGCGTCGTATTTAACGAGATTACGTACGGGAGCACTTAGTGGATTGGCGACAGCGAAATTGTCAAAGCAGAATTCAACTGTGCTAACAGTTATCGGCACGGGGGGAATGGCATTTGAACAAGTTCTTGGTGTTCTAGCAGTTCGCGCTATCAAAGAGATTCTCCTTGTTAATCCGACAGAAGAAAAAGCGGTGAAGTTTGGTGAGAGACTTCAAGCATATGGAATTAACGAAGCGATTCAAATTACTATTGTAAGGGATGTAGCTGACGCGGTTCGCCGTGCAGATATCATTTGTTGCAGTACTCGCTCTACTACACCTGTTTTCGATGGAAACGATGTTAAGCCAGGGACGCATGTAAATGGGGTTGGATCGTATTTACCACATATGAGGGAAGTAGATTTCGAATTCATTCAACGTACCAGTAAAATTGTCGTTGATGATCTAGAAGGTGTAACAGAAGAGGCTGGAGAATTGATTCACGCTGCTACCGAGCCCGACTGGGGATTCGAAAGGATTCACGGGGAGCTAATGGATCTTGTTATTGGCAAGGTAGATGCTCGTACGAATGATGAAGAGATTACTTTCTTCAAATCGGTAGGTGCAGCATATTTCGATTTGGCCGTTGCAAAAGGTGTTTATCGAAAAGCGAATGATCAAGGTATCGGTGTTCAGTTTGAGATATAAGTAGTAGGGAAATAGGAAGGACACCATTTTGATAGTTAAGATGGTGTCTTTTTTAATGGAATTAGACTTATCTAGCGAGCTTCCTTCTATATAAATGTCCTCTTGTAGAAAGCCCAGTCTTGAAGAGAAGTAGGATGAAAGGTTTGAAGAACGGGCTTAACGGGCATAGACATAGTATAGGTGAACGAAGCGCCCCTCGTCCAAGTTGATGTAGGTCGTGTTGGATTCATCTATTTTACGTTGGCAATGCTGCTTATTTTTGTTGCATCTACTACTCTAGTAAATATGTATATCCATAAATTGGACTCTGATAGACAATATCTTACATGCTACGATAAGGATGCAACAAAAAGGTACATAAGTAGTACCACTAAGAATTGGTAATGTTGCAATGCAATTCTATAGTATTTAAGAGGAGGAATTTTTTTATGACTAGCAAACAATCAGCAATGTACAAGAAATTTATTATAGGGGCTGCATCAGCTGCTCTAGTAGCATCCGCAGTAGCACCAGTAGCAAGCGCGAAAGATTTCAACGATACAAAAGGTAACACGCACGAACCAGCAATCGACGCACTATCTGATGCAGGTGTCATCACTGGCTATCCAGACGGTTCATTCTTGCCAAACAAAACAATGACTCGTTCTGACGTTGTTAAATTGATGGGTAAATGGCTTGTATCTGAAGGCTATAAAGTACCAACAGACTACAAAACTAAGATGCGTTTCGATGACTTGAAAACAACATCGAATGACGAACTATTGCAATATGCTGCAGTCGTTAAAGACAATGGCGTATTCAACGGAAGTAACGGTAATCTACTAGCGGGCGACAACATCACTCGTGAAAACATGGCTGTTGTTATCGTTCGCGCATTTGACCAAGTAAAAGACATGGATCTTGTAACATACGTTGCAGCACAAGACTTCAAAAAAGACGTTACTGATCTAGCAAAAGCGAAAGCTGAAGCTCGTACAGCAATCGACGTTCTTGATTTCTTCGATATTACGAACCCGGCTGCACCAGCTTTCAACCCGAAAAACACGACAACTCGTGGACAGTTCGCTACATTCCTACACAAAACAGTTAACACTGATTTCTCTGCTGTTAAAGCACCTGAAGTAGATGAAAATCAAGTAACAGTAGATGCAGCAGCTGAACAAGTTAAAGCTGGCGCAGTAACTGTTGCTCGTGGAAACTATGCAACTGATGCTAACAAACTAGCAGCAGTTCAAACATATGTTACTTCGCTTGTAACTGAAAAAGACGTAGTAGCAACAGTAGTAGCTGGTAAAACTGCTGGAGAATTTGCTGTAACACTTACTAAAGGTGAAGCAAAAGCAGAGAAAACGATTGCTATGACATTCGACTTCGCAGCAGACGATCGCTTTGTTACTGAAGTTAATGCATTGAACGCTACACAAGTTGAAGTTAAATTCAGCGCAGCTGTAGATGCTAGTGACATTGCAGACAGAGTAACTATTCAAGGAGTGACATTCACTGCTCAATCTCTATCAGAAGATGGAAAAGTTCTTTCATTGACTGCTAAAGAAGCGATTAATGTTACAAAAGCTACAGTTGTTGTTGAACCGATAAAAACAAAAGCTGATGCAAAAGTAAAAACAGATAAATATGTTTCCACAATTACTTATAAAGATGAAGTAGCTCCGACAATTGCTAGTGTTGAAGCTAAAACAGGCGGCAATGTTGCAACAAGCCTTACTTTGAAAACTTCAGAGCCAATCAAAGCTACTGGACTTGTTAAAGTGAATGGAACATATGTAACTCCAGTATTTACTGATGCATCTACAATTTCAGTTTCTGGACTTGCACTTGAAGCTGGAAAAACACATACAATTGAACTAGTAAACATTGAAGACATGGCTGGTAACAAAACAGTTACGACTTCTGCTAACTTCACTGTAAACGTTGATGCAACGGTACCAGCGGTTACACTTGCTACAAAAGGTGAGAAACAAATCCTTGTTACTTTTAGCAAATCAATGGATGTTAAATCTGTTAAAGACGCTTTAGTAAGTGGAACAGTTAAAGATGAAGCATTGAATAACGTTGAAACGGGAGCAGTGACTGTAGTAGAAGGTTCAAACGATACTCAGTTCTTGATTCCAGTAACAGCTAATAATGTTTTCACTATTAAAGCAAGCAGAATGTTTACTGTCGTATTGACAGATGCAAACAAAGATAAATTAGGTAATAAAATTACAGCTACTACACAGAATGTAACGCTTACAAAAGACTCTGTGAAACCGGTAGCTACTGGCTACAAAGTAATCAAAGACAATGATGGGAAAGTTACTTCAGTTGAAGTTAACTTCAGTGAAGGATTAGCTGCAGGAACACCTGCATTACCAACAATCGTTAGCGAAAATGGCGTAGCTGTATCGGACTTCCTTGGCGGATTCACTACAACAGTAAAAGCAGGAGATACAAAAGTAGTTTATACTGCTAAAACTCCAGCTCCAGTGTCTGGTAAATTTGCATTATCATTTGCGAAAGAATTAGTTACTGACCAAGCAGAAACTGCTAACAAATCAGATGCATTCAACTACACAATTGATTTTGGCCAAGCAGAAACTGCAACTACGTTCGAATTAACTTCTGCAAATGCAGTGAAAAATGTTATTACAGTAACATTCCCTGAAGCTGTTAAAGGTGGAGCAGTTGCAAACTCTGCAACAGACCTTGCTAATTATTCTTTGGCTGGTAAACCACTAGCGGCAGGAACAACGATTACATTAGATAACGCTCAAAAAGTAGCAACAATTACTTTACCAGCTGAATCTGTTGAGAAGACTGATCAAGCGGCTGTGTTTACAGTAGCAAACATCCAGTCTACATCTGGTAAAACATTAAAAACTTACACAAAAACAGTAGGTGTTGAAGATAATGTTGCACCAGTACTATTAAGTGCAAAAGTTCTTGACGATAAATCAATCGAATTGACATACAGCGAGAACGTTGACCTTAATGGTAGCGAAGTAGGCGCTGACTTTACGCTAATTCAAGGTTCAACTGCTATCAATCTTGATGCAAAAGAATTATTGGCAAGTAAAGTATCTGGCTTCCCTACAAAAATTAAGATTACAATTGATAAAACTCTAGCTGATGGCGCACCAACTACTTTAGATATTACAAAAGATATTACAGTTGAAACGAAATTATCAGCTGTTGTCATTGATAAAGAAGCAACTCCGAACACTCAAAAAGTCGGTGTTAAAGTAACTGCTACAAAACAGTAAGCTTTTAGCTACTACTTTATAAAACAATTAAAAAGCGGAACAAGCTCATTACGAGCTCGTTCCGCTTTTTCAATTCTACCTACTTACTTCTTTACAGCCTCAGCTTTTTCAAACTCCAACTCTAATTGTTTAATATATTCTTCCATGCTGATTGCGTTTTTGATAACATCAGCTGGAATCTTGATTTCTTTTACTGCATTGTAGTCGCTGAATGTACCAGTGATTAGTTGTTTGATGGAGATTAAATCATCATCAACACCCATTGTCATATGCGTAGTTCCTGATGTTTCAATCGGGAACAACGTCTTTTTGTCGATTGTCGTGACAACGTAGTATTCTTCGATGTTGATTGCAAGGTCAGCAAAAATATCTTCTAGTTCTTCTTCAATTACTGCTTCTGTTGTTTCTTCAGTAACTTCCTCTTCAACTGCTTCCACTTCAGTAGCTTCAACTTTAACTGTTGTTTCTTCAGTAGTCTTTACAGTTTCAGTAACTTCAGTACCTTCAACAGTTACTTCGATAGAATCCCCAGTAGCGCCAGGTGATAACATACCTGTAAGTAGCGACATTGCGTCTTCCATCAATTCACCAAACTCTTCGTTTGTTAGCGTTTGTGTCATAACATAAATATCTTCGTATTCAAAGATATGGATGCCTTTAGTGAACTTTTTCATTAATTCCAATTGTGCCAAAGGATCTGCTTGTGCGATAGAAGCCTGTAGAAGGCCTTCCGTCATTGCATCGTCAAATTTAACCCATTTGTCGCCAGTTTTTTGGAAAAAGCCATCTTTAGTGAAGTACGTTTCGGAAACATCCTCCGTCTTTTCACCATCGAGATTTATTGTCATCTTAGAAAGCATGTACAATGCAATTGGGTCCTGAATCACGTTCATATCAATAGCCATCAGCATATCCATTGAACCAAGTTCAGATGATGTCTCCATCTTTTGATCCAATGTCATTTTTGAAGAATAGCTCTTCAAGTCAGCTGACAGCATTTTTTCTAAAAAGGCAGGGCCGTCTTGTACACGGTTCGTTGTAACGTTTACCGTTTTTTTGTCTTCAGAAACTTCAATTTTAAAGCCTTCTATTGTTGCTAGAAATTCGCCAGAGACATAGTTTCCAGCGTTTTGCAAAGTAAGCGGGAATTCAGTGTCCGCTTTCTTGCCGTTGACTTTAATCGAACTTGCAGCTGCATTGAAGTCAACAGTCAAGTGCGTGTTTGTTACGTTAACTGTACCTGATTTATCCTTGGAAACTTTATAGCCAGCTTCTTTAAACAAATCTTCCACTGGAATTAAAACTTGATCATGTGACATGAACGGTTGCTCGTAGCTAGTAACCTCGACGCCATCTACTACTAACTTCAGTGCGGAAGCTTGTGCGGCCGCTGATCCGTGTGGCAATGCGAACGATAGTGCGAAAACGAACGCCAATGCCCATGTAGCAATTTTCTTCATTGAAATAAAACCCCCATTAAAATATTTGGTAAAAATTACTTACTAATTTGTAAGTATACTACATTTACGAATGTATTCCAGAAAGGTTTCATTTATTACAAAAATTTTAAATACTGTCAAACTCCCAGACGATTTAAATTGCGTGCGGATCGTGGTGGTACCGTCACCCAGACAACATAACAATGTGAACGATATGTGAAAGGTTGGCTAGCAATTTGACAACATGAATCTATCAGATAGTATAGAAGGGGGATAGTTGATAACCGTTCTCACAAGAATTTCTTCCACTGTGGAGGGGGGCATTATCTTTTTGAATAAGAAACATGTTATTCCGTTTTCGTTCATCCTATTTCTGAGCATGATAGTTGGTTTTTATGCGCCAGAGGTTATCGCCGCTGACTTATCGAATGGCACGTATGTTGTCGATTACGAAATGTTGCAAGCAGAGAATGATTCCGTTTCGATTGCAAATGATTATTTCGAAAAGCCGGCAACACTAACGATTGATAAGAATGGGCAGTATTTACAATTCACGGTGAACCATGCCAAATGGGTCCAGTTCATAAAATCGGCAAGCGGTGAATCATTTGCTGACGTGGGTGTGGTCAGTGAAGATCTTGAAAATGATAAGCGCGTCATTGCATTTAAAGTGGACGGAGATATTACAGAGCCGTTGCTTATGCAAATGCATGTCATCATTAAAGAGATGGAACCGCAGTATGACCACAAGTATTCAGTTCGTTTGAAACTTGATTTAGCAACAATGGAAGTGACAGACGCTCCAGCGGTTGTTGTGAATACTCCTGTTGTCGAATCAAAGTCTGCCGATACGACTGAAACACGGGATGAACCAACAAGCTACACAGCACTTATTTATGTATTGCTCGCAGTCATCGCTATCATAGCGATTATTTTTGCGCGTAAGATTAGTTCATCAAAAAAATAAAACACTAAAAGGGGATTAACGAATGAAGAAGCAACTAATGATGTTATTTTCAGCACTACTCGTTTTATTTACTGTACTACCTGCTAGCCAAATCGAAGCAGCTGAAGTAACTACACCAGTAAAACAAGAATTTGAACTACCGCTTGATGTATTACAAGTTGAAAATGATGACAAATCAGCAACTGCGCAATATGTGAAAAGTCCTGCGAAAATCGTTGTTGAAGACGGTAAAACTTTCGCATATGTAACATTATTAAGCAGTAAATGGTGGCAGTCACTGAAAGTCCAAACAAAACAACCAGGTACATTTAAAGAAACAAACTTCGCAGATGCAGAAGTAATCAGTGAAGATAAAGCAGCGGATACTAGACTTGTTAAATTCGAAGTTCAAGATTTAAGCAAAGAATTGAATGCTAAAATCCATATCATCGTAACGGGTGTACCAGGCCTAGGCGAGTATGATCACAGCTATGATATTCGTTTGAAATTTGATAACAGCAAAACTCCAGTGGTACCAGAAGTTCCAGTTGTAAAACCGGAAACTCCAGCAACAGAAGCACTTAAAGACGGTGCATACACAATCGATTACAAAGCATTGCATGAAGAAGAAGACAAAGAGTCTCAAATGACTAGATATATTGAAACACCAGCAGCGCTTTCGGTGAAAGATGGTAAAAATCTTGTCACAATGACACTTAAAAACAATGAACAAATTACAGTATTTCAAGTTGAACAAGGTGGTAAATTCGTAGATACAACTGTTGTAAAAACAGATGTAGAAGCAGACACAAGAGTAGTTGAATTTGAAGTAGCTGATTTATCAACAGTCGTCAATGCTAAATTCACAGTATTTGTAGCAGCAGCGAACCACACAGGTAACTATACTGTACGTCTTGCTTTTGACAAAGATAGCGCTAAAGCAGTAAAAGTTGAAGCGCCAGAAGCAATTAAAGACGGTGCATACACAATCGATTACAAAGCATTGCATGAAGAAGAAGACAAAGCGTCTTCAATGGTTAGATATATCGAAACACCAGCAGCACTTTCAGTGAAAGACGGTAAAAACCTTGTCTCAATGACACTTACAAACAATGAACAAATTACAGCATTCCAAGTAGAACAAGCTGGTAAATTCGTAGATACAACTGTCGTAAAAACAGATGTAGAAGCAAATAAAAGAGTTGTTGAATTCGAAGTAGCTGATTTATCAACAATTATCAATGCGAAATTCACAGTATTTGTAGCAGCAGCGAACCACACAGGGAACTATACTGTACGTCTTGCTTTTGACAAAGCAACTATTAAACCAGTTGTAACTGAAGAAGAAACTCCAGTTGAAGTAGTGCCGGTTACATTTACAGATATCAGCAACACATGGGCAAAACCTTACATCGAGTCACTTGCATCAAAACAAATCGTTAAAGGAAAAACGGCTACAACGTTTGCACCAAACGATCAAATTACTAGAGCGCAATTTGCAATCCTATTGTCACGTGCACTTGAACTTCCGAAACAAGATTATAAAGGAACATTCTCTGACGTAACAAAAGACATGGACTGGATCGTATTTGAAGCTGAAGCGGCAAGCCGCGCAGGTATCATCAGTGTCAACGATGGTAAATTCCGTCCGAATGAAGCAATTACACGTCAACAAATGGCTACTATGATTATCCGTGCAATTGAATACAAAGATGCAAGTGTACTAGAAGGCGTGAAAAATGATGTTTCGTTTGCAGATGCAAAAGACATTACTGCATACGCAAAAACATCTGTCGACTTGGCAGCTGGTCTTGGTATCATTGGCGGTAAAAAAGTAAAAGGTAAAGATGTATTTGAACCTAAAGCAAACGCAACACGTGCACATGCTTCAAAAATGGTTTATTACATGCTTGAAAAAATTCAAAAATAACTATAATTAATCAAACAATGCCGGCGTCACTGCTTCATTCGTGACAGCCGGCATTGTACTGATTAAAATGGTAGGTAAAGGAGATAATTACTTGAGAAAAAATACGATTTTTATAACGATGATAGTAGTCGCTTTATTTATGCTACTACCTGCGCTTGTCACTGGAAAAGCCGTGGCGGCATCGACGTTTGCCGATGGTGAGTATTCAGTTCCGTTTACGGTGTTAAAAGATACAGGTAATGAGCAATCAACGACTGCTGAATATATGGTTAGTCCAGCGAAAGTTATTGTTCAAAACGGTAAAGTCTATGCTGTCGTAACGTTAAACAACAGTTCTTGGTGGCAGTATTTTAAAGTGCAGGCAGGCGGTGGTTTTGCCGATGTGCAAGTAGTGAGCAATGATACAGCGAATGATAAACGAGTAGTTAAGTTTGAAGTGAAAGACATTGGGCAATTAGTAAATGCCAAAATTCATGTCATTGTAACGGGCATCCCCGGTTTTACATATGACAATAAATACGATATCCGCTTTAAATTTAACAGTTCTAATATTCCTTTAGCGCCTGTCGCCGAGAAGCCCGCAACACCTCCAGCTTCTAAACCAACACCTAAACCAGTACAACCAACACCGAAACCAACACCAACGCCTAAACCCGTAGTGACGGAAAAGGCAACTGCGACACCTAAACCAGTTGAAAACAAACAAACTGTATCAAAAGTAGAAACGAAAACTGAAGAAAAAAGTGAAGCTAAACCAGTAGAATCTAACGAAGTTACAAGTGAAAAAACAGATACAACAACAGAAGAAAAAATCGCTGAACCAACCGAACCAACCGAGCAGCCGAAAGATGAAGCTGAGTCTGTGGCTAATGAAGAAGAAATCGTTGCCGAAGACTTATCAAAAGAAGAGTCAGACGAGGTAACGAAAGAAGCAAACGATGCTGAGGTTGAAGCGGATTCAACATCTGAGTCGAATTCAATTTCTACATGGTTTATCGTCATTTTCGCAGTTCTAATTCTTGGTGGAGCCATCATCTTTGCTATGAAACAGCGCACAAGGACTCAAAAGTAAGAGGTACAAGGTAGTCGGGTCTTGAGAACAAACAGCAAGACCCTTTTTTTACATAAGCGCAAGGAGTTGTTAAGGAATATGCAAAAAGTACGTACTCATCTCTATATGCTTCTAGCCATTGTAGTTCTGGCTGGTTGTTCGTCCCAAAAAGGCACTTCATCCAATGAAGAAAATACCGATCCAGCGGGTGAGCGGATTGTTGCAACAACGGTCGCGTTGACGGAAATTATGGATGCCCTAGAAATCGATTTAGTCGGGATACCATCAAGTTATAAAGAGCTGCCGAAACGCTACGCTGATGCAAAAGAAGTCGGGAATCCGATGAGTCCTGATATGGAAATGCTGTTGTCACTGAAACCGACAGAAATTCTGTCTGTTACAACACTGAAATATGATTTGCAAGAGATGTTTGACGAGCGTGACATCGATATGACTTATGTAAATTTGGAAAGCATAGACGCAATGCATAGCGAAATCTTAAATTTAGGCAAGAAGTATGATCGCCAAGAACAAGCGAAAGCGATTGTCGATCAATTCGAAGAGAAAGTTGCTGAAATTGATAAGCTGTCAGAAGGAAAAGAGCAGCCGTCCGTGCTCATTTTACTTGGTATTCCAGGGAGTTATCTAGTTGCAACAGAACATTCCTATATCGGTGACCTTGTTAAGCGAAGCGGCGGTAAAAATGTCATTACGGGAGAAAAAGTAGAGTTCCTTTCTTCTAATACAGAATACTTACAGCAAGCAAAACCGGATATCATTTTGAGAGCATCACATGGTATGCCAGAACAGGTTATTCAAATGTTTGATGAAGAGTTCAAATCGAATGACGTTTGGCAACATTTCGAAGCCGTTAAGAATGACCGCGTGTATGATTTAGACGAACTTCTATTTGGAACGACAGGCAGTCTAGCGGCAGTCGAAGCACTTGGCGAACTGCAAAAAATGTTGTATCCAAACTAAAAGGTAGGGATAATCATGTTTCGGAAAAATAAGAAGGCGCTTAGTTTTATCAGCGTCATTATTCTACTCATACTAGTTAGCATTCAATCTGCACTTACGGGAAGTATTAAAGTTACCCCGTTCGAACTGATTCATGGACTAGTAACGGGGACAAATGATCAGGTTGCCATCATTAAGGATTTGCGGCTTCCGCGAATTCTAATCGCTCTATTTGCAGGAGCCGCTTTATCCGTGGCGGGTGTACTTTTGCAAGCAGTTATGCGTAACCCATTAGCAGACCCAGGAATTATTGGCGTTTCTGCGGGTGCCGGGTTTATGTCTATAGTTGTTGTCGCGTTCTTCCCGACACTGTACTTTTTTGTGCCCCTTTTTGCTTTCTTAGGCGGGGCTTTGGCGTTTTTCCTCGTGTATTCACTATCGTGGAGATCCGGACTTGATCCACTGCGCATGATTTTAATCGGAATAGCGGTGAATGCCTTATTTACAGGGCTGAGCCAAGGGCTTGGTTTTAGCGGAAGTGCACTTACACAATCGATGAGCCAAGTGATGACTTCGACACTTACGATGAAAAAGTGGAGTGATGTCGATGTACTCCTTTTATATGGAACGATTGGCCTTGTGTTAGCGTTTGTCGTTTATTCATGGTGCAATTACTTGGCATTAGATGATAAGACTGCAAAGAATCTAGGAATTAATGTAAACCTGGCGCGATTGGTGATTTCGTTAGTGGCTGTACTGCTTGCTTCCGTTGCAACTGCAGTCGCGGGCCTATTTGCGTTTGTCGGCTTGCTTATACCCCATATTGGGCGGTCTTTGGTCGGAACGGACCACAAAGTGCTTATACCGTTTTCAGCACTGGCAGGGGCCTTGCTGATCTTAACGGCGGATACGTTAGGCAGAACGATTATCGCGCCGAATGAGATTCCAGCTTCTATCATTATGGCCGTCATCGGGGGACCTTTCCTTATATTCTTGCTGAGAAAGAGTGATCGTATTTATGGACATTAAGGCTATTACTTTCTCCTACGATAAAAAGGTAAATACGTTGCATGGCGTCAACAGTACAATTGATAGTGGGAAAGTGACGACGATTATTGGGCCGAATGGTTGTGGGAAATCGACACTCCTTAGCGTGATGGCGAATAATAATCATCCGCAAAGTGGACAAGTTCTATTAGAGGGAATAGCACTCGCTGACTTTAAACCGAAAGAGCTGGCGAAAAAATTAGCCGTTGTTCATCAACAAAATAATGCACCGTCCGATATGACTGTCGAAAAACTAACGAGTTATGGGCGAATTCCATATAAGAGTTTATTCACTTCTGCGACTGACGAAGATCAGCAGGCGATTGAGTGGGCGCTCGCGTGTACCAATCTGACGGATAAGCGAACAGTACCAATAGACGAATTGTCTGGAGGTCAAATGCAGCGCGTCTGGATTGCGATGGCGTTAGCGCAAAAAACGCCTTTCCTCCTATTAGATGAACCGACGACTTATCTTGATATTTATTATCAATATGAATTATTGGAACTGATCAAGGGCTTGAATCGCGCACATGGTATGTCAATCGTCATGGTTTTACATGATATTAATCAGGCGATACGGTACAGTGATATCATTATTGCGATGAAAGACGGAAAAATCGTTGCCAAAGGTACACCGAGTGAAGTGATCACTGTTCAAAACGTAAAAGAGATTTACGGGGTTGATGTAGTTGTGAAAAATGATGAAGAAACAGGGATGTATATCATTCCTATAGGGATTTGAATCACGTGGGTGATTATTGTCCACATAAGTAGCCACTCCAGTTTAAACAACTTTGGAGTGGTTTTTTATCGTTTAGACTCCCTCTAGCCCCACACGAAGTGGGTCAGAGGTCACTGGGTAATTATCAATATATATGGAATGAATCGGAATTCCTGCTAATACCGCTTTGGCGCTTTGTGGATGCCTCCCGCGATAAGCCGGAAAGAAGACCGCTTTCAGTCTTATCGCTCCGGCTACCACGAAGACGCGCCTGCGCTGGATGGTCTATGTAAGGAGGCGC
>NZ_JADPRX010000032.1:0-47706 GCF_017347125.1 Sporosarcina sp. E16_3 | reverse complement strand
GCCACATAGCTGGATTGCTTATGACCCGAGCGGCTGGCGCCTGGAGTCTAGACACTGCTCCAAGTCTAAAAACGTATACTTTCTTATCTACAAAAAACAATTGACCTCTTTTTTATCGATCAAAACTGCTGATAAGTGACTGACGTTCGTTCCAAGTCATTGGCGCAATAGTGGACATTCTTTCGACCATCGAAATCGCACCGTCTACAGGGCACACAATCGAGCATAAATTACAGCCTACACAATCTTGTTCACGCACCTTTAGCATTGGACGACCACTCTCTGTGTACATGTCAATACATTGATGTGACGTATCTTCACACGCAATATGGCATTTATTGCAATTAATACACACATCATTATTAATTTCAGCAACAACTTTGTAGTTTAAATCTAAGTCACCCCAGTTAGAATAGCGTTGGACCGACTTACCGACTAAATCCATGACCGAGGCAATGCCCTTTTCATCCAGATAATTATTAAGTCCATCAATCATATCTTCGACAATACTAAATCCGTGGTGCATCGCTGCTGTACAAACTTGTACGCCTGTTGCACCCATCAGCATAAATTCCGCAGCATCCTGCCAATTAGAAATGCCACCAATTCCGGAAATTGGTACATTGACGAAAGGATTCCGCGCACATTCTGCGACCATATTTAGCGCAATCGGCTTGACAGCAGGCCCACAATATCCGCCATGTGCGCCCTTCCCAGCAACATGCGGAACCGTATTCCATGAATCTAAATCGACACCCGCTAAGCTGTTAATCGTATTAATCATACTAACGGCATCTGCCCCGCCACGCACTGCCGCTTCTGCCGTCATCGTAATATCCGTAATGTTTGGCGTTAGCTTGACGATAACTGGTGTACGTGCAACTTCCTTCGCCCAGTGTGTTTGCTTTTCAACCAAATCAGGGACTTGACCAGAGGCAGCCCCCATTCCCCGTTCTGCCATTCCATGTGGACAACCAAAGTTAAGCTCAAGACCATCAACGCCCACAGCTTCTACTTTTTTGACAATCTCATGCCATTTTTCCTGCTGTGGCTCTACCATTAATGAAGCGATAATGGCATGATTAGGAAACCTTTTTTTCGTTTCAAGAATTTCCTGTAAATTAACTTCTAACGGACGATCCGTAATAAGCTCAATATTATTAAAGCCCGCTACTCTTTGTCCGTTAAAGCTTACAGCCGCAAAGCGCGATGAAACATTTAAAATTGGTTCCCCCAATGTTTTCCAAACTGCGCCACCCCAGCCCGCTTCAAATGCACGTTGCACTTGATAGCCCGAATTAGTCGGTGGTGCCGATGCTAACCAATATGGATTTGGTGATTTAATCCCCGCAAAGTCAATTCGTAAGTCTGCCATGCTACATCCCCCCTATGCGATCTCGCTCGGTTTTCTTAAACGCTCATGAATGATGTAAGCAGCATCTTTCCCTTGCTGTGCAGCTGTTACCACCATTGCTTCCCCTTGGCCATTGCCGAACACGACATCTCCACAGGCAAACACTTTGTCATTCGATGTTTGCATAGTCGTTTCGTCAATGTCTACTACTCCGTTCGTATGCTGTAATCCAAACGCTTCAATGAGCGAGACAAAGCGCGTTTGTCCAATTGCTTTAATGACCGCTTCCACCTCTATAATAAACTCAGATCCCTTGATTACTTCAGGTCGTTGCCTGCCGTCTGCATCCGCCTCTCCAAGCTTCATCTTGACGCATTCAAGTCCCACTACTTGCCCTGATTCATCACCGATAATTTGTTTCGGCGCTGTCAACCACTTAAATCCAACGCCATCCTGCTTGGCAAATTCATATTCAAACTGGTAGGCAGTCATCTCTTTTTCTGTTCTTCTGTAAAGAATGTCCACCTGCTCCGCACCTAGTCGCACAGCACAGGTTGCACCATCAATGGCTGTGTTACCAGCACCGATGACGGCAACACGTTTACCGATTAAATCTTCTGTCAGTGCGCCCATTTTCGTGTGCTTTACAAACTCTATCGCATCATGAACGCCAGCTAGTTCCTCACCTTTAATGCCAAGATTAGGAACGGCCCCCATACCAACTGCTAAAATAACGCTGTCATATTGCGCTAAAATTTCCTCTGCAGAAATTTCCACACCTACTGTTGTGTTTGTTCTAATGTCCACACCAAGCTTTACAACTTGCGCCACTTCCCAATCCACTACATCATTCGGTAATCGGAATGACACGATGCCGTAGTTGCCCAAGCCACCCGCCTTTGCTTCTGCTTCAAAAATTGTGACACTATAGCCGAAGCGACTAAGCTCACGCGCTGCCGATAAACCAGCCGGACCAGCGCCAACAATTGCTACCTTTTGTCCATTTGGTTGACCTTTTTTAAATAGCTCGACATCTGATTCCATCGCCCAATCTGTTGCATAACGTTGCAAGTGCCCGATTTTAATAGGCTTGGTAGAGGAATTTAACACACATGCCCCTTCACATAATTCCTCTGTGGGGCATACTCGCGCACAGCTTGCACCAACCGGATTTGCCTCCATAATCGTCATGGCCGAACCTTTCATATTATTGGAAGCAATTTTTTTGATGAAATTCGGAATTTGAATACTTGTCGGACATGCTGTAATGCAAGGTGCGTCATAGCAGTACAGACAGCGATTAGCCTCTTCTAAAGCTTCATTTTTTGTCATCCTGCTATTCATTTCCACAAAATTCCGTTCGAGTTGCGAAGACATTGAAACATTCCCCCCATGGATTGATGTTTACACGTTAATTGTTTGTGCAGTCGTCGGCTGTAGGGCACGCTTTATATATTGGCCACTGCCTAATGCTCCTACAAATTGTTTGTTTTTAATGACGTATTCACCACGTACAAGTACACTAATAGGCTCTCCTGTCACTTCCCAGCCCTCATACGGGTTGTAGTCGACATTCATATGGTGGGTGTTCGCCGAAATTTCACGTTTCACCGTAGGATCAAAAATGACGATATCCGCGTCAGAACCAATAGCAATCGTTCCTTTTTGGGGATATAAGCCGAAAATTTTTGCGGCACTTGTCGAAATCATATCGACGAAGTCATTGATGGTAATTCGCCCTTTCGCCACACCTTCAGAAAATAAAATACTAAAACGATCTTCGATAAATGGTCCACCATTTGGAATTTTAGAAAAGTCATTCAACCCTAATTGCTTTTTCCCGTTAAAGCTAAATGAACATTGGTCCGAGCCAATTGTTTGCAGTTGCTTGGCTTTTAACGCATTCCACAAATGCTCTTGATGATATTTCGGGCGAAGAGGTGGTGACCAAACATATTTCGCCCCCTCGAAGCCTGGCTGTGCTAACGCTGACTGATCGAGCGTTAAATAGGGTGGACAAGTTTCCCCATACACGTCATAGCCCTTTTCACGCGCTGCGATAATTTCATCAAGTGCCTCTTTACAAGTAACATGTACAACATAAAGCTTGGCTCCTGCGATATGCGCTAGTTCAATGGCTCGTTTCGTCGCCTCACCCTCTAATTCTGCGGGACGCGTCAGTGCGTGATAAATCGGTGCCGTCTGACCAGCTTGCTTGGCCTCCCTTACTAATTCGTCAATGACTGAGCCATTTTCACAGTGCACCATGACAACAGCGCCCACTTCTTTAGCGATTTTAAAGGCTTTGAACAGCGTACGGTCTGTCGCCTGGAATTCTTTCGCGTAAGCCATGAACACCTTGACAGACGTAATCCCTTCCTGCTCTAGTAACAACGGTAACTCAGCCTCTGTTTCAGGCGTTAAATCACTAATCATTAAATGGAAACCGTAGTCAATGGCTGATTTGCCCTTTGCTTTTACATGCCACTTTTCCACAGCCGTCGCAAGTTTTTCTTCACCCGCGGATAAGCAAAAATCTAAAATGGTCGTCGTCCCACCGAAGGCAGCCGCAATTGTACCCGACTTCCAATCATCGTCTGTCACCGTGTTGTTGAAGGGCATATCCAAATGTGTATGCGGATCAATTCCCCCCGGCATCACGTATTTACCCGTTGCATCTACAATTTCCGCTCCGTCAGCTGATAAGTTTTTGCCGATTTGCACGATTTTTCCATTCTCTATTAAAATATCTGCCTCATACATATCTGTTGCTGTCGCAATGAGTCCACCTGTTATCACTTTTTTCATACTACCCTCACCCTTCGATTATTGAATATAAAATTCAGCGAAATCTATTAATATACTGGCTAATCATGAATTTAAAGTGTATTTTTCTCCCTTGCTGAACTTCGTTTGTAGTGTCAACACGGTTTCCAGTAACACGTCTGCCCCCTTTGCACAGTCTTCAAATGTCGTTTCTTCCTCCTCGCAATGACTTTTCCCCTTGATACTTGGAACAAAAATCATTGCTGAGGGGATGATGCTTGCGATATACTGCGCATCGTGCCCCGCCCCACTAAACATTCGACGGAAGGAATAACCAAAGTCACGACATGACTTTTCCACTTCATTGCAAATAGCTACATCAAAAAATACCGTTTCCCGCCCCCATAGCTTGACCGAGCGAATGTGGCAACCGTTTTCCTCTGAAGCTAAGCCTGTCAATAGCTTCTCCACTTTGCGCATCACCTCTGGATTTTGATGACGCGAATCCATGGTAAACACTACTTCGTTCGGAATGACTGTATGAATATTAGGTGCCACGTTCATACGCCCAAATGTGAACACAAGTTTTTCGTCGATTTTGCACAGTTGCTTATGCAAAGACGAAATTATACGAGACGCCACAATCATCGGATCTTTACGCATCGACATCGGCGTTGTGCCAGCGTGATTTGATTCACCTGTCACGGTAATTTGATAGCACACCATGCCTAAAACGCCTTCGACCACACCAATTTCACGTTGCTTTGCTGCTAATACCGGTCCTTGTTCAATATGCAGCTCAATATAAGCAAGGGCTTCTGTTAAACGATTTCCTTTCTCGCCCGCGTAACCACTCTCCTGTAATGCTTCTTGAAAAGTAATGCCATTTTTATCGACAGACTGTAGCATTTTTTCTTTACTGAATTTTGAAGCAATAACACCAGAACTCATCATCGCCGGATCGAAGCGCGCACCTTCTTCATTCGTAAAATTCACAAGCATTAATGGGATCTCGAGCTCAATATCGTTTTCCTTTAACGTTCGTATCGCCTCTATTGCGGTTAAAATACCTAAGACACCATCAAACCTGCCACCTTTTTCAACCGAATCTAAATGTGATCCCATTACAATTGGTGGGCAATCTTTTTTTCCTGGTAGAATCGCATAGATATTTGCCATATCATCTACTTGTATGTCCATGCCTAACTCTATGCATATTTCACAAAAGTAGTCCCTCGCTAATACATCCTCTTTTGAAAGGGACAAACGGGTTACGCCCCCATTGGCAGTTGCGCCAAATTGACTGAACTGTTCAATTAACCCCTGCAATCGATTACTATTACATTTATACATATGCTAGTCCTCTCTTTCATAGTTATTAATTAGGAATTTAGGTTAAAAACTATCAAGTAAAGTGTATTCGGACTGTGCAGAAATAATACTAAGAAAATAGGTGCCGACGCATATTTTGGGGAGCTTGTTTATATAATAAGAGGCTGTTACGGTATGATTGGCAAAATAATAAAGGAAACTCTATTCCCAAAGTAGTTATTAGTAGTTGGACAATGCGGTTTGAATCGAAGTGGTATTTGTAGTAGCACAGAAGAATGAATTGATTTAATCATGTTTTACCTACCGAATGAATTAGTGGAGATTTACAGCATAATCTAAATGAGGAGTGATGATGTCCGATGACGAATTTAACGAGTCAAAATTGGCAAGTAAAAGATGAACAATATGTATGGCATTCCATGAAGCCCTACAACCCTAACGCTACGACAATCATTCAGAAATCCAAAGGCGCTTGGATAACGGACATTGATGGGAAACGTTATTTAGATGCCATGTCTGGTTTATGGTGTGTGAACGTTGGCTACGGTCGAGAGGAACTCGCCAAAGCCGCTTACGAGCAATTACTGGAAAATGCCTATACCCCCCTATCCATTGGGCATATCCCTGCCATTCAACTAAGCGAAAAGATCAGCGAATTATTAGGCGATGATTACGTTGTGTTTTACTCTAATAGTGGTTCAGAGGCGAATGAAGCCGCCTTCAAAATCGCACGTCAATACCATCAGCAAAAAGGTCACACAAATCGCACCAAATTTATTTCTCGCTATCGTGCCTACCACGGCAATACAATGGGGGCATTAGCAGCAACAGGGCAAGCACAGCGCAAATATAAATACGAACCGTTAGCACCCGGCTTCATTCATGTTGCACCACCAGATGCCTACCGTGCAAACGAAGATCATATTACAGAAGCAGCTGCTCTACCGTCTGTTCAGGCGATTGATAATGTCATGACGTGGGAATTTTCCGAGACGATTGCCGGCGTTATACTCGAGCCTATTATTACCGGCGGCGGCGTGATTATGCCGCATGAGGACTATTTGCGTGGGGTAAAAGCAGTTTGTGAAAAGCATGGGGCCCTGCTTATTGTTGATGAAGTAATTTGCGGCTTCGGACGTACAGGCAAAGCATTTGGCTTCCAAAACTATGGCATTCAACCGGATATTGTCACAATGGCAAAAGGCTTAACAAGCGCTTATATGCCGTTATCTGCTACAGCTGTGCGTCGCGAAATTTATGAGGCCTTTGCTGGAAGCGAGGAGTACGACTTTTTCCGCCACGTCAACACATTCGGTGGTTCTCCTGCGGCTTGTGCAGTTGCCCTCAAAAATATCGAAATCATGGAAAACGAAAATTTATTTGCTCGCTCAGAAGAAATGGGCGCAATTATCCATGCGGAACTGCAAGAAAACTTAAAGGATCATCCAAATGTCGGCAACATCCGCGGGAAAGGCTTACTGATTGGCATTGAGCTTGTGAGCGACAAAAACACCAAAGCGCCACTTGATGGTACTGCCGTCAACAAAGTCATCGCTTTATGTAAAGAACAAGGGTTAATCATCGGGAAAAATGGTATCACAGTTGCAGGCTTTAACAATACGTTAACACTCGCTCCACCACTGATTATTTCATTAGCAGAAAAAGATTTGATTGTTGAAAAACTTACGCTCGCTTTAAATGAACTGCTGCCAAAAGCGTAAAACACAAGGGGGAAATGAATATATGGTAACGAATACAGAGGTAAAAGAACTAGGGCATTTTATAAATGGTGAAATCGTTGCAGGCACAAGTGGTCATTTCTCAGATGTTTTCAATCCAAGTTCTGGGGCAGTGATTGCACGCGTCCCTATTGCAACGAAAGAGGAAGTGCAAGGCGCAATTGCAACAGCCAAAGCAGCCTTTCCAGCATGGCGCGCCCTGTCGGTTGGCAAACGCGTTGAAATTGTTATGAAGTTTCGTCAATTGATGACCGCACGTATGGATGCGCTCATCGACATCATTTGTATCGAAAGCGGGAAAACAATCGAGGATGCCAGGGGTGAAATCACACGTGGTATAGAATCCGTCGACTTGGCCATCAATGCCCCTCACCTATTAAAAGGCGAGTACTCCGTCAATGTTGGTGGGAATATTAATGCTTATTCCGCAAAAGCACCACTCGGCGTTGTTGCAGCGATTTCCCCATTCAACTTTCCAGTGATGGTGCCACTTGCCATGACTTGTATGGCGGTCGCAGTCGGCAATTCTGTCATTTTAAAGCCGTCCGAGCGCGTTCCCTGCTCCGCATTATTTTTATCGGAACTGTGGAAAGAAGCGGGTTTACCAGATGGTGTTTGGACAGTCATCAATGGGGACAAGGATGCGGTCAACGAGCTATTAGAAAACCCTGCTGTTGAAGCCATTTCGTTTGTCGGCTCCACAGCAGTCGCTGATTATATTTACACGACCGGTTCAAAATACGGCAAGCGCGTTACGGCATTAGGTGGCGGGAAAAACAATATGATCGTCATGCCTGATGCAGATTTGGAACAGGTCGCAAACGCATTTTTAGGGGCGGCTTTCGGAGCCGCTTCCCAGCGCTGTATGGCCATTTCCACAATCATTCCCGTTGGCGAAGAAACAGCGAATAACCTTGTCAAAGTACTTGCCGATAAAATCGCAAAATTGAAAGTGGGTCCATACACAGAATCTGACGTTGATTTTGGACCCGTTATTACAAAGCAATCAAAGGACGCAATCATTGGCTTTATAGACCGGAGCCTAGCAGAAGGCGCTACACTCGTATGCGATGGTCGTAATCCAGACATCGCTGAAAGTTCCAACGGCTTTTATCTAGGTCCTACCCTATTAGACAACGTTAAACCTGGCATGGAAGTTTATGAGCAAGAGGTATTCGGTCCTGCTCGTAACGTCGTTCGGGTAGATTCATTAGAGGAAGCAATCGCCTTAACCAATGCACATGAGCTCGGTAACGGTGTTACAATTTTTACGAATAACGGGGCGGCCGCTCGCAAATTCACAACGGAGATTGACGTCGGAATGGTTGGGGTAAACGTGCCAATTCCAATTCCTGTTGGTTATCATAACTTTGCCGGCTGGAAACGCTCTAGATTTGGTGAGGGGCATATGTTCGGGCCTGACCAAGTTCGCTTCTTCACCAAGACCAAAACCATTTCAGAAAAGTGGTTTGAAGAAAACAGCGAATCCGCATCAACATTTGCTTTTCCAAGTAACAACGACTGATGGTGCGCGTAAAATAAACTAACACCGGAATCCCGCCGAGTTTTGGTCGATGGATTTCCGGTGTTTTCTATTCAATTGGATGAGGTGTAAGTCTCTCAAACTTTATTTTTTCGCATCATATGTACTAACTGCTGCAGGATCATGACCTTCCTGCTTCTGTCAGAAGGTTTTATGATGTTCTATTTTCTCTTTAATCCGTTTCCAAACAATAAGCGGGATTGGATAGTTGCATGAGATCACACCGCATAATATCAAGTCAATCGTTGAACATGCTCATCTATGCACTGTTCAACTAAAGCTACCTGGGAGCTTAATAATAGTTTATTTATTCACCTGCCATATAGCCAATTACTACATTGAGATCCGGGTCAACAAGTATTAGAGGTGTACCCACTACAACATTCTCTTTGTCTTCAAATGAAACGATTAATACATCTTTTCCTTCATAAGTTTTATCCAACATTTCATAACTATTATCAGCAATCATTTTCTTCACTTTCGCGCTTTGCCAGCCTTCTTTAGCTGCGTCATTCCAACCTTTTTCTTCGATAAACTCCCAAGCAATTTTTCTAACATTTTCATAACTATCTGTATCAATGAAATTCCCTACATCTTGGTTATTCGAACAACCAACAACTAACAAGATCAAAAATGCTGTTATTTCTAAATATATAAGTTTTATCTTCATATACTTTTCACCCACTTTTCTTATTAGTCGTTAATAATTTATTAACGTTTCAGATAACCTCCCTCTTCCACTATGCAGTTATTTCAAAAAGAAAAAAGAGCTGCCTAAGCAACCCTTAGTCTATGACTAATGCACCATTTTGCTGAGTAGCAGTTGCAATTCTCACGGCGATAAATGTTTATAATCTACTAGTTCAATTTTGAATCCATGATCACATTTCAACTTATTTATCTTATCATTGTCACAGGGTGGGGAAATCCTTACCTTAACTAGGTCTTCTTTATAATCATCAGGATTTTCAGAAGGAATTTCAATTTTTATTGAAACATCATAGGAATGATTGTCATTGTAAGTTATATCCATAATTCTTTTCCATTCCCAGTCAAAAAGAGGATCTTGCCCATACTCTTTCACCACCCTATTATCAACAGTTGGGAATACAATGTCTAAAATAATATCCTCTGTCGTGGCATACATTCCTTCTTCATTTAAAACGGTTTCTGAATTAACAACTTGCGTAACAGTAAATACCAAAAATAAAAATCCTGACCCAAATAAAAATAAGTATTTCTTATTCATCAAGATTCACCTCAAATTTGTATTTACTCCTTATCCTTCCCACAATGCTATTTTTTATTAAACGCGCCGTTAGCCATACATGTAGCGCGGAGGAAGAAAATTGTCGTCAAAAAAACACCCTCTTATCTAGCGGGTGTGTGTTTCTTGCATTCAATTGGTCTATGTATGACAAAGAAGCATTAAAAATCGGCAAGTGTAAAAATCATGTCCACTACATTGAAAAAAATGAGATCCTGTGGTATATTTATATAGATATACACCTAAATATAAAGTAATGTACTATATCCCTACTTTAAATTATACAACATACTTTTTCGTTTGTCAAACCCAAATACTTCAAGGAGTGGTTGCTATGGATTCAGAATTTCAGCAGGAGCAAAAACGGGTGAACAGTGTAATAGAGACAATAACCGAGCGAATCAGCAAATTAGAGATAGAAACTTCTCGGCGTCGGAACGAACTGGTTACTATACGCAAAAATATTTGGGATGAAGTCAAAGTGAATGTTGATACTTTCGACGATTATCTTGAGACCATCATCGGGTTGAGACAAGAAGCTCAAGTTCTATCAGTAAGCCAAAGTACCGAAAGACATATATCAAAGAATTTATCCCAGCTTCGACGTATGCAGCAGGTTCCCTACTTCGGCCGAATCGATTTCATTGAAGATGGAGATTCTACTCAGGAACAAATTTATATTGGAATCTCCACACTTACGGATGCAAGTGGCGAAGAATTTCTTATCTATGACTGGAGAGCACCAGTCTCGAGTGTCTACTATGATTACCAGCCCGGTCCTGTTCAATATGCAGCACCCGGAGGCGTATTTCAAGGTACATTGGAGAAAAAGTGGCAATACCTTATCCGCGGTGGTGTACTTCAATCTATGTATGATACGAGTCTCACTATTGGAGACGAGATTTTACAGCAGGTTCTGGGCAAAGGTACTGACAAACATATGCACAGTATAGTAGCTACCATTCAACAAGAGCAAAACCGAATCATCCGTCATGATCATGGGAGACTGCTCATTGTACACGGTGCAGCTGGTAGTGGTAAAACATCGGCCGCCCTACAGCGGATTGCTTTTTTGCTCTACAAATATCGAGAAAGTATGAATGCTGATCAAATCATTCTATTTTCGCCTAATAGAATGTTTAACAGTTACGTGTCAAATGTGTTGCCAGAACTTGGCGAAGAGAATATGCAGCAGGTCACGTTCCAGGAATACTTAAACCATCGACTAAGCAAAGAGTTTCTAGTTGAAAATCCCTACGATCAATTGGAATATGTGTTAACTGCTACAAATACCCCTTCCTACAAGTCAAAGGTTGCGAGCATTCGATTCAAAGCATCACCTCTATTTTTCGAAGCAATTGAATCATATAGGAAGTCGTTAGCGTTATCTGGAATGTTATTCAAGGACATGAACTTTAGAGGAAAGCCGATTGTTACCGCGGAGCAAATAGCAGAAAGGTTTTATAGTAACGACACTTCACTCCGTTTCCATAATAGACTTGCAAAGTTACAGGATTGGCTAATTAAGAAAGTAAACAAAACCCAAAAGGATGAACTGACTAATCCGTGGGTACAGGAGAAAATCGAGCTGCTTAGCAGCGAAGATTACCATAAGGCACATACCTACTTAGCGAAGAAACACGGCTTTGAAAGAGAATCGATTGCCGACTATGTGATTGAGCCTGAAGCACTTGCCCGATTGATTGTTCAACAGAAATTGAAGCCGTTACGTAAACGAATCCAAACATTTGGTTTCATCTACTTTAAGGAGATATACAAGCAGCTTTTTGCTGATCCTGTGCAGATTAAACAGTGGATAGAGGGCGAAACACCCGCGGAGTGGGCGGAGATTTGTCAAGCGACGCTGGAAATGCTAGATGATGGCAAACTATCTTACGAAGACGCTACTCCGTTCTTACTTTTGAAAGAGCTTATTCAAGGCTTCCAAACTAACGGCTCGATAAAGCACGTACTTGTTGACGAGGCACAAGACTATTCAGCGTTTCAATTCGAATTTCTAAAGCGATTATTTCCTTCGGCAAGAATGACTGTGCTAGGTGACTTTAATCAGGCGATATTCGCCCATGCAAGTGAAATGGTTGATTTCCACACACTTATGAGCCTATACGGGCAGGCAGAAACGGAAGTAATCAATATGACACGCAGCTACCGATCCACAAAACCGATTATTGAATTTACGCGCAGACTAGTACCGAACGGCGAACAAATTATCCCTTTCGAACGCGATGGCGAGCGTCCCGTGCTGACACAATTGCTCAATCACACAGAACTGCACCGCTGCATCACATCCAAAGTCGCTGCTTTGCGAAATCTTGGTTATGAAAGTATCGCTATAATATGTAAATCATCTGCGGAAAGTAAGCGTGCATACGAAGCCTTGTCCAACATCAATGATAGTAAGCTCGTGAACAACGGCTCGATTGAATATGAACAAGGAGTTGTTGTCATCCCGTCGTATTTGGCCAAAGGCATCGAATTCGAAGCCGTCATCATTTATGACGCATCAGAGCAAGTATACGGCGATGAAAGCCTTCGAAGAGTATTCTATACCGCCTGCACCAGAGCTATGCATGATTTGCAACTTTACAGTGTAGGTGAACCGACCCCATTATTGTCAAACGTCCTGCGGGAAAGTTTCATCCAAGCTTAACTTAGTTGAAATTTTAACACACCTGTTGATTAGCCAAAAATAACCAGTGAATTACTGCTTACCTTTGCGTTGAAACACCAGGCACCCTATGTACGGTTACTGTCGGATAGCATTGGACTGAACAGCTACTACACCATTGGGGAGGAATTGCAGTTCATTCCTCCGTCGGGATTTCTTACTGCGTAGTGTTGCGACCTTGTCGGATCACTACGCAGTTTTTTCGATAATCGTATGGTTGTGTTTCATCCGTCGCTCTCCGTTAGTACAAGTAACCCATGTAAAAAATGGTTAATCAACAGAAGTGGCAGATTAAAAAAAAACGAAGAAAAGACCTATCGTATGTTCAATGAACTTGCGACAGGTCTACATATTCGAGATAATGAAGGACTTCCAAACTAATTTGTACTAGGTATAGATACTGACAACCGATTAGAAATTAATTGGGTGTCTTTCCATGTCAAAAGATTTTCAACATAGCCTAATGTATCTGCATTTGTCGGTCCGATAATACGCTGTAGGGCTACTAAATCAAAATTGTAGCTTTTGTTAGTTGTGATGATTGGATGTAAAGCCCCTAAGGCAAGAACCCCGCCCTGTACTGGATTTTTTAGTAGCCCATTATCGTTGTAATACTCCGATAAGTAATCATGGCCTTTGTTGCTGATGTCTATGGTGAACAACACATTAAGCCGAGGACTTTCAACACGTACTTTATAGAAATCCTCAAAATTTGCTTGGAATGCGTATTTTCCATTATAGTCATCGACGTTAAATAGTTCATGTAAACTATTATTTCTAAAGGAATAAATATAAAAGATGCCATATCCCCCACTACCACCCGTATCGATACTCACCATAATGTCAGGTACAGAATCTTTGTTAAAATCGCCTAGGAACAACCTTGCATTATATCCCGCGTTGTTTTTGAAATGAACGGTTGTACTTTTAGTAGATCGCCCATCTCGAATAACAAGCGTAATGTTATCGGCAAAAATACCTGGTGATCCATCGACATTACCATATAAATAGACAGTGTCCAAAACACCATCTCCGTTTACATCCCCTATCTTCCAGTCTAACAATCTCCGGTTCTTGTAAAATGCAATCCCTCCTGTTCACATTCATTGGTATTACTTTCTTCTCACGAATAACACTTTATACCACTGATTCACCAAAAACGGCATAAAGGACAAGATATAAATATAACTTAATTGTCCCCCACTTAATGTTGCGACTTCAAACACACCCGTAAGCGATGGAATAAATAATACTGCGTGTAAAGATAAAAAACCGATCAAAAATGCGAGCCAAGTAAATTTATTCGTAAATAGACCAATTGTGAAGATCGATTCTATCGATCTGGAGTTGAAGCCATGTACTAATCTTGACAAACATAATGTTGCAAATGCCATTGTGCTTGCTGTTAGCGTATCTCCCGTTGACAATCCCAGTCGAAAAGCAATGATCGTAGAAATAGCGATTAATGATCCTTCGAGCACCACTTGCGTAGTAAATGTTTTATTTAATAAAGGTGTGTTAATATCCCTAGGCTTGTCTTTCATCGTGTTTTTATTATGCGGTTCTAAACCGATTGCAATGGCCGGTAAACTATCCGTCAGTAAGTTAATAAATAAGAGATGCACAGGTGCAAAGGGAACGGGTAAACTCAATACGGTGGCATATAAAACAACGAAAATAGCGCCTGTATTTCCAGATAATAAGAATAGAATGGCGTTTTTAATATTGGTGTAGAGGCTTCTTCCATTCGAAATTGCTTTGACAATTGTTGAAAAATTATCATCCGTTAAAATCATGGAAGATGCATCTTTTGCAACCTCGGTCCCAGTTATCCCCATCGCCACACCGATATCGGCTTGTTTTAAGGCAGGTCCATCATTGACACCATCCCCCGTCATCGCAACGACATGTCCTTTTTCCTGCCATGCCTTCACTATACGAATTTTATGCTCGGGTGTGACTCGTGCGAAGACGGAGATATCTTGAACCTTTTCTTGAAGCTGTTGATCGGTTAATCCTTCAATTTCATATCCTTCAATTGCTTCTGATGGATCTTTTAAAATACCAATTTGTTTCGCTATCGCAGTTGCTGTTATTTTATGGTCACCTGTAATCATAACGGGTTTAATACCCGCTTTTATACAACTTTCAACCGCCGCTTTTGACTCTTTTCTCGGAGGATCCATCATCGCAAGTAATCCGACAAAGATTAAATCTCTTTCGTCTTCTACACCGATTGTCTGATTTTTCCTTACCCCTTTGTAAGCAATTGCTAGTACTCTTAACCCATTCATAGAAAAGTCACGATTCATTTCTTCGATTTTGTTTTGATGTTCTTCCGTAATGGCAAGTACCCCTGTTGAAGTTTCGATTTTCACAATTTGGGGTAAAAGAACATCTACTGCTCCTTTTGTAATCATGATAGTTTGCTGATTGAACTGATTCACCGTACTCATTAGCTTTCTGTCTGAATCAAAAGGAATTTCCAGCACTCTTGGATAGCGATCTCTTACGATTAACTCGTCAAGATTGTACTGCTTCCCCAATTTTACAAGTGCAATTTCGGTAGGATCACCGATTTCTTTATGATCTCTTTCCAAGGCGTTATTACACAATAGTGCTTGCAGGATAAGTTTCTTTTCAATTGCATTTTCTATATGCAGTTGATCGTGCGGAATGACTTTTTGATCAACAAATACTTGTTGAACAATCATTTTATTTTCAGTTAAAGTTCCCGTTTTATCGGAACAAATAACGGATACACTCCCCAGACTTTCGACAGCATAAAGCTTGCGTATAATGGCATTTTCCTTTGCCATTTTTTGCGTCCCAAAAGCCAGCACAATGGTAACAATTGAACTTAGCGCTTCTGGAATTGCTGCAACTGCAAGCGAAACGGCAAACATAAACGAATCTACTAGCTCGCGCCCCTTGAATAGATCAATCGTGAAAATGGCTAAACAGATTATCGTAATCCCTAAAGCTAATTTTTCTCCAAAATGATCTAGACTTACTTGTAAAGGTGTTCTCTTCTATTTCGCGGTATTCAGTAGATTTGCGATTTCTCCGATTTCTGTTTCCATTCCAATAGCGGTTACAGCGACAATACCACGTCCATTGGTGACAAAGCTTCCAGTGAAAACCATATTTTTTTTATCCCCAATGATTATTTGCCTTTCTTCGATGGGCGCGGTACTTTTCGCTACAGGCAATGATTCACCTGTCAGCGAACTTTCATTTACATGCAGATTATAGACTTCTACTAATCTGCCGTCAGCGCTGATATAATCACCAGCATCCAAATAGAGAAGATCTCCAACCACGATATCTACTGAAGGAATCTCTACTAGCTGATTATTCCGCATTACTTTTGCAACCGGAGAGGTCAAGGTTTTCAGACTGTCCAAAGACTGTTCTGCCTTCACATGCTGTACAGTGCCTAGAATTGCGTTTAAAATTACGACTATCAGAATCACAATCGTACTTTCTACTTCACCTAATAGAAATGAAATGAAAGCCGCAACCAATAAAATAATGACCAATAAATCTTTAAACTGTCCAAAGAAAACGGCGAAGGTGCTTGTCCTTTTCGCTTCCTCCAATTCATTAGTTCCGTAAACCTCTAGTCTCTTTTGGACGTCATAATCATTTAATCCTTGATTTGTCACGCCAAGCATTTCCATGACTTCAACCGATGTTTGTTGATGATATTTTGACATTCGATTCCCCTTTCTCTGCTACTAGTGAATTCACTCAACTATATTTCCGGAAAATAGCATTCGATAGTAAACAGCTCATTTTTTTCTATCTACCCTACCAATACTATTCCTTGTCCTACTCCAGTATGATAATAATCGATGTAGAAATTAGATGATTAGAATTAACAAGAAGGCGTAGACTTGAACAAAACACTATTTTTACAACAAATTATATGCCATATTAGTAGTTGGAATACTTCTATTGTATTGAACTGTTCGAAAACGACTTGATGGAGGTTTTATAATGGAAAAGTTAGTGAAGTTAAGGGGAATGTTTGATGAATTAGGGATTGACGGAATTCTAATTACGGATGCGATGAACCGAAGATACTTGACGGATTTTACTGGAAGTGCGGGGACAGTGGTCGTGACGAAGGCTGACGCGTATTTATTAGTCGATTTCCGTTATGTCAGTCAAGCGAATGCGCAAGTTACGAATTTTACTGTTAAAGAAATAGATCGAGCAATCATTTATGAGGAGATTTCTACTCTCGCGGAAAGTTTTGGGATCAAGAAGCTTGGATTT
The DNA here is from genome assembly GCF_017347125.1 of Sporosarcina sp. E16_3. NCBI lineage: Bacteria > Bacillati > Bacillota > Bacilli > Caryophanales > Caryophanaceae > Sporosarcina > Sporosarcina sp. E16_3. The sequence goes on along the minus strand of NZ_JADPRX010000032.1, from coordinate 30,732 downwards.
GAACAGCAGCATCAATCCTATTTTTACTATTCCCAGCTGCTTAAATCGATAAAAGCAGATTTAGTGCCCGTTTCCAACGTAGTTGAGGAGTTACGGATGATTAAAAATGAATCCGAAATCGCCATATTGAAAAAGGCAGCTGAAATTTCAGACGCTGCATTTGCGCATATAGTAACCTTTATTCGACCTGGGCGAACTGAAATTGAAATCGCGAATGAATTAGAATTTCATATGAGAAAATTAGGAGCAACGTCTTCTTCCTTTGATATAATTGTCGCATCTGGCATTCGTTCCGCATTGCCGCATGGTGTGGCGAGTGACAAAGTAGTGGAAAAAGGGGATATGATTACGCTTGATTTTGGCGCTTATTACCTTGGGTATTGCTCTGATATGACACGAACTATTGCAGTCGGAGAACCCAATCCTAAGTTGAAAGAAATCCATGCCATCGTTCATGACGCCCTAGAAAATGCGCTGTCGGGTATAAAGGCGGGAATGACTGGGAAAGAAGCGGATGCATTAACCCGTAATTTGATAAGTGATAAAGGGTACGGCGACTATTATGGGCATGGCATGGGACATGGCATTGGCCTGTATATCCATGAAGATATTTTCATGAATCCAACTTGTGAGCAGCATATAGTTGAAGGAATGGTGTTAACGGTAGAGCCGGGCATCTACATACCTGGTCTTGGCGGAGTTCGTATTGAGGATGATATTATCGTGAAAAAAAATGGAATCGAGATTATTACAAAATCTCAAAAAGAGTTAATCATTCTGTGACAAGGTCGTTATACAATTTAAAGAAAAGCACCTGAATTTAACTGTAGTGATGTAATATGAAATGAATTAATTATATTGATTCACACTCAAAAACACCGGAAGCTTGCCGACGTTTAGTCGATGGTTTTCCGGTGTTTTCTATTCAAAAGAATGAGGCGTAAGTCTCTCGAACTTTATTTTTTCGCATCACATGTGCTATCTGCTGCAGGATTACGACTTTCCTGCTTCTGTCATTAGGTTTTGTCATGTTCTTTTTTCTCTTTAAACCGTTTCCAAATAATAAGCGGGATTAACAGCAACGAAAGATACATGCCAAGAAAGCCTAAAACAGCATAGCTTGAGTAAGCTACAATGATTCCTGACATTATACTGCCTGCTGTTCCAGCTAAAGCAACCCACACATCAACAGTACCTTGTGTTTTTGCGCGTGTTGTCATATCAGTCGAATCGATGATGATCGCTGTTCCACTGATTAAGCCGAAATTCCATCCAAGGCCAAGCACTATCAAGGCTATCGTCAACCAGACGAGGGAATCACCTGGAGCAAAGGCTGCTAGTAATCCTGCAATTGATAACGTGACACCCGAAGCAATGACCATAACTGTACGACCGACTTTATCGACTAATAGACCTGTACCAAGCGACGGTAAATACATCGCCGCAATATGTAGACTAATGACCATTCCAACGACTGTCAGTCCAGATCCATGATTTTGCATATGGATTGGTGTCATTGTCATGATCGCAACCATAACGAGATGAGACAAGACGAGAACCATTGCACCAACAAAAATACCGATTCGATTTATTTTACTCTGCAGTGGTTTATTTACTACTGTACCGTCTGATTCAACTTGTTTTTCCTGCTTTATAGAAATTGCTCTGGCAACTAGAAATGGATCAGGTCGCAAATAAAAGAACAACGTTAATCCAGCTACGAGGTACGCGGCCGCCGCTAATATGAATGGCCCCGCTAGAGCCGGTATCCCCAGCGTCATTGCAAAGTTCCCCATTGGCGTCACTAAATTAGGTCCTGCCACTGCGCCTATCGTCGTTGAAACCATTGCGATGCTAATCGCAGTCGCACGCTGCTTTTCACTGGCCAAGTCTGTTCCAGCATAACGCGCCTGTAGATTTGTCGAAGTCCCTGCACCATAGACAAATAGCGAAATAAATAATAACAACACATTGTCCATAGTTGTTGCGAAAATGACACCAATCGCACCGATTCCACCTGTGATGAACCCAAGTGACAACCCGTAACGACGACCAAAACGCTGCGAAATCCTGCCAACTAAGAACGCTGCAAGCGCAGAACCAAGCGTAAACAAGGCAGCCGGCAATCCTGCAAAGCTTGCAGTGCCTAACATATCCCTAGCTATTAGTGCCCCTACGGTAATCCCAGCTGCAAGTCCCGCCCCACCAAAAATCTGTGACATCACGACAACGAGTAGCGACCGCTTATAGAGCTTTTGTTGTGCTTCTACTGAATCTACATAGTGTGCTAGCTCTAACGAGTCTTTTTTTCTCATATGAAAACTCCCCCTTCACCGACTCAAAGAAACCAATAGGACCAATCTAAAGGCTAGTCAACTAACATACTATCCGTGCCTTTATTTTAACACCCTCTGAACACTACAAGGGATTTATATAACAAATCACCACATGTGTTGAGTAACCAGGATCACAAACTGGGCGCTACCTGAATAATTGCTTTTGGTTTGCTTTGGATTAAATGTCTTCTATACAATTACCGAGATGCCTGGATGTGTAGGGATGCGACAAATTCGCATCCCTACATAGTTTTCTCGGTAATCATATGGTGGTCCTTCATCCCCCCTGCTCCAAATGCAAAAATACACAGAGCGCTAAAGCTTTTTGGGACGAAAGAATAGCTGACTTCCTACCTGGAGAAAAGCCGCCAAAGATGCAATTTTGGCGGCTGATGCTAGCTCTATGGTTTTTTCTTTTTTATTTAAAAGAAGTGTCACTTTCTATAGGGTATCACATGATTAGATGCATACTCTTTGCAAAAGCATGCAAGGAACACACTGTACAAACTACTAGAGTGGCCGGAATCGTAGTCGGCCAAATGAGGACTTTTACGCCTACCTTGCCAATATCTTATGCAAGAAAATGGTTAATCAACTGACGTGACAAATCACCTTTTATGGGTTTCAATATCCCATGTAATGACTTATTGTTCTATTAAACAATCCCACCTTGGTACGCATTATGTAGTGGCGCGGTGGGTAAAGTTGTTATTTGTTTGTAAGCGCGGGCACTCTATACACAACTTCTCACCAGTCATACTCATCATATAGCACTTGGTTTGAATTCTTTTTATTTAACAATCGTAATCGGACAATTCACATGCTTCATTACTTTGTGACTGACGCTTCCGAGTACCATTTCTTGAAAAGTATTTAAGCCGCGACTCCCAATAACAAGTTGGTCAATTTCTTCTGAATTCACATACTTTATTATTTCTTGACTTGGATTCCCTTTTAACATAGTAACCTTCGCCTTCACTCCGACGCCTTTTGCTAATTCCAAAATAGGTTGCACTTTTTGCTCTCGCTTTAATGTTAAGCTCTCAGGGCTTTGCGATAACAGCCGCTCATCTCTCGCCTTATCATAATCCGATACATAAATAACTTCTAAATGCGCCTCTGGTAAGTATTGGACGAGCGTAATCGCATGTTTTGCTGCACGTAAAGCATTTTCTGATCCATCAATTGCTACAGCAATCTTCATGTAGATTCCTCCCTCACGTTAATCGTTTATACAATTGTTCACTTGAAGAATTTAACCCTTGAATCTGCACCTTCACACCTTTTTGCTCTAGTTTCTGTTTCACTTTAACGATTGCACCGACTGCAGATTCATCCCACAGCTGACTATTTTCAAAATTAATGACGACTTCATTTTCTGTAACGTTGTCAAATGACTGAATAAATTTCGTAGTTGATGCAAAAAACAAAGGACCTTCTACCTTATATCCATCCAAATCATGCGTTACTGTCACACGAGAAATTTTTGCAACAAAGAATAGCGCACTTACTATAACACCAATGACAACACCTATTGCTAAATTATGTGTATATAAAATAATCGCCACTGTAATGAGCATAACAAGTGATTCCGATCTAGGTGCTGATTTAAGAAACTTAAACGAACCCCAATTAAATGTTGTAAAACTAACCATAATCATCACCCCGACAAGAACAGGCATGGGAATTTTGATAACTATATCACCTAAAACGATAATTAAGAACAGTAGAAATACACCCGCAGTCAATGTCGATAGGCGTCCCCGTCCACCTGATTTAATATTGATAATCGATTGACCAATCAAAGCACACCCTGCCATCCCACCGAAAAAACCAGTGACAAAATTGGCAATCCCTTGTCCACGTGCCTCTTTATTTTTATTACTCGATGTATCAGTCATATCATCCAATACTTGGGATGTAAGTAATGATTCCAATAAACCGACAATCGATAAGGCCACAGAATAAGGAAAAATAATTTTTAACGTTTCAAAGTTAAGTGGAATATCTGGAAGGAAAAAAGCCGGTAGTGAATTTGGCATCGTCCCTAGATCACCTATCGTCAGTAACTTCACACCACTTATGAGCGCAATACTTGTCATCACAACAATCGCAACAAGAGGTGCAGGAATAGCCGTGAAAAATCGAGGAATCGCGTACACTAAAATTAATGTAATAATCGCAAATACGTAGGTCATACTAGTTGACCCAAGTAAATAAGGCATTTGCGTAATAAAAATCATAATCCCTAGTGCATTTACAAATCCAAGCATGACGGAGTTTGGGATGAAGCGCATTAAATTCGCAACACCAAGTCCCCCAAGTATTAATTGAATAATTCCTGTTAAAATTGTGGCTGCAAGTACATATTGTAGACCATGATTCGCCATTAAACTGACGAGCACTAAAGCCATAGCACCTGTCGCAGCTGAAATTAAACCAGGTCGGCCCCCTACAAACGAAGTAATGACTGCAATTGTAAATGAAGCATATAACGCGACACGTGGATCTACACCCACAATGAACGCAAAAGCCAATGCTTCAGGAATGAGTGCCAGTCCTACAACGATACCTGCTAAAATATCGGCGCGCACATTGCCAAACCACTGTTGTTTTAAAGTATACATACTGTTCCCCTCTCATGATGTCTAAAATTACAAAAAAGCTTAAACCAGTGTTAGAATGTTGATATCATATCATTTCTAATCCCATAAGTGAATAGTTTTGGGAAGATTGGAGTAAAATAAATGAAATATGGATATATCCGTCCGATTGTCTCGGATCAACAATGCACCCAACAAGTAAATGAACTTGTGATTGATACATTATTTAAAGAGACACATGGACTCGCTAGGAAAAGAACAGAACTAGAACACTTATTAATGACTGTCCAAAAAGATGACGAACTATTCATCCAAAACATTGCAGTATTAGCCGATTCGCTGCAGCAGCTTTTAGATATTTTACGACTTGCAGAACGAGATCAATTCACCATTCACTTCGTCGATGAACAAATAACCAATCAAACCATACAAAAAGCTTCACTACTTCAAAGCGCTACTTTTTTTGCAGATTTACAATCTAAATTTCTAAGCCATTCTTCTACATTTTCGCTTCAGGCTGCTAAACAGCAGGGGAAATCGATTGGTCGTCCACGAAAAACAGATGAAAATTTACAGCTGGCTTTTGCAATGTATGACAGTAAGAGTTATACGCTATATGACATAAAAGAAACGACGGGAATTAGTAAGTCTACCCTATATCGTTATTTGGATGATCGCGCTACATCATTATCCGATGGCAAAGAGTAGTAGAGATAAACAAAAGATGATTAGGAAATCTTATATTGTACAACAATCCTTATACACTGATAAGCTCTTGCTAAAACTGGTGCCATTATTACTATTGAAATCATAGGAATAGCTATACACCAACAAAAAAGAGACCTATCCGATATTTCGAATAGGTCTGTGATTTACGTAGCTATTTTGTGGTTTAGTCCCCCCAATAGAGAACCCGTTAATGTCGCTTTGTGTCTTCTTTTATTTCTTCACTTTTGAAATCGTCAACCCATCCTCGATTGGAATAAGAAGCGATTCCAGTCGCGGGTGATTGGCTACCGTTTCATTGAATGTCTTCATTATTTCTGTATAGCGTTTAGGGTTCGCCTCCGGATCCACCACACTGCCGCCAGCCAGTACGTTATCCGTAACAATTAACGCACCCGCATTCGCAAGTCGAAGGCAAGCTGCCAAGTAATTTTCATAGTTTTCTTTATCCGCATCGATAAAGAAAAAATCAAATCGCTGCCCCTCGTCAACTAGTTGTTCAAGACTTTGCAAAGCAGGCCACGTCTTATACGAGACTTGATCACCAAAGCCCGCTTTAGCTAGATTTTTGGATGCTAACGTTGCGTACCTCTCCTCCAGTTCAAGAGACGTCAATTCCCCCTTACAAGACAAATTCCGCTATAACCGCCAAGCGCACCGATTTCAAGCACATTTTTAGCCCCTGAAATGGCAACTAGCATCGTGAGCAGCTTGCCAGAAGAAGGAGAAACCGATATGGCAGGCATGCCATTTTCCTCAATCGACGCAATCACTCCCTCCAACAGAGCATCTTGTTTCGTAAACACTGTATCGATATAACCGTTAATTTTTTTCATCCAACTCAATCCCTTCCTTATTAGCATCTACTGTTAGCTTGCGATCCGCCATTTCATCCTCATTGATTTCAAATAGTTGAATAAATTCACTAATGACCATATCTATCGCTTTTAATTCACCGACTAAAATCGGCTGGATTGATTGAAACTCAGGTCGATCTAGCTGCTGTTTAATAGTCGCACGCTTCAGATGCATTCGCTCCAAAAAAGCAATCGCCCTACCTCTGCGAAAAGTTTTCGCTCCACGCTGATGCGAGCCCTCTTCTCCACCGTGGGGTCTGCCGCGATGACGTCCTTCTCCCTTAATATGTTCCTCTCTCATTTGCAATCACCTTTCTTCGCACAACTCTGTATACATTTGTATACGAATCGGCATTATATTAATTGTATACAAATGTATACAATTAATATTCATTCATTTGAGTTCAATATTAAAAGCGAGCCTTACTACATTTGGGTGTAGTAAGGCTCGTCGTAAGGACCATTCACTATTAACTTCTCATTTTAACACCCCCTACACTTCTGCAAAGGCATTAGATAATAGACCCACGATTTGTGAGGTTTCAGTTTTCCGAAGGTAATGCGCTCAATCACATTTGGTATTTCAGCTTAATTTGTTTTATTAAGGAAAAAAACCCGCCTTGGTTCGCATTATAAAGAGGCGTGGCGGGTGAAGCTAGTATCGGTATTTAGCAATGCGCTATTCGGATTTTCGGGGTGCACTAGCAGGCTATAGACCAGTCAGTACTTCCAACGTTTCCAGAACATGATCTAGAAAATCTGCAATGTCGCCCATGTGTTCCTCATTCAATTTAGACTTAAATTTCACTTCAATAATGTCTAGGTAACTTGACGCTTCTTGTTCATAAACGAAGCTCAGTGTTTGCGTTAACTGAATCTCATTTTCCCAAATGGTAGTTAGTGCTTGGTCAATCAGTTCGCATTGTATGGCTACATTTTGAATACGTTTGGTAAATCGCACTAACAAGGAACAACCAAGATTCATTCCAGGTAACTCTAATATCTCCCCTGCCAAATCGTTTACAGATGCCCCTAACACAATTTCGGCTGTCACGTTGGGTTGATCGGTTAACGTAAATTGAATAGCAAAATCTCGAGCCATAATGGCAAAATCCATTCGATCAACCCGGTTAGTAATCGTGATTTTCCGATCTAAATTATCTAAATCATACACCTGATTTTCAAACGCTACTTTTAGATTTTCAAAAATTGTTGGATCATACAAATTGCTTCCTCCATATAACAACCGATTTTAGTAGTGCTTTATTTTCCGCAACATTTCTTATGTTTCTTCCCACTGCCACATGGGCAAGGTTCATTCCGGTCCGTTCTTCCGCCCTCAATTATGCTAAATGGGGTACTGGGTAGCGGCATTAAATGGCGTTTCCCCATTTGTCCAAGTTCATGAGGTGTATGACCTCTATTTTCCCAAATGCGCGTGGAGTTCGCAATCATGGCGATAACATGCATATATTCATTCATTTGCTTCATATCTTTACATTCAAAACGCACTAAAAAATCACGTACTACTGCTTGGAAATTGACGTCCACGCCTCGTAATTGACCGACCAAATTATCAATTTCATCTTTAATCATGAGCGTACTACCGCCGAAAAAGTCTTTCGCAAGCATTTTCCCAAGCCTTTCTTGATGGCTTGTCTTTTCATAATATAAATCATCTGTGTAGAGTAATAGCTCTTCTTTTGCAGGTACATAAAATGGCTTGCCTATGGTTCCTTCTATAAATGCAGAATAATTCTCGACATATTCAATGGCTTCATGGTTCAATGCCCTCTTTTGTGCAAACACACTTTCTTTCTCTAGCAGTTTTGCATAATGGGAATCTGCTAACAATGCCTGTAGTTCACTACTCGATACAGATGGCTCATTTTGAGCATTGTAAATCTCCAAAAACTTCGGATACTTAATCAATCCGTATAACTTAGTACATGCTATAGCATACTGGATAATAAGGTTTTTGTTAGCTAGCTTGTCGATATTCACCGTCTGAGCACCACGATATTTATCAGATAGAACGTAATAATTATCATGATCAATAGATTGCCATTCTGTCTTTTTGTATTTAACCATTCTTAATCGTTCATTCAACCAAGCAATGTCTAGAAGCAAATAGAACTGCTTCTCCGCCCATGCATAGGTGGATAAGTAATCTGGATGTGTCGGATCTTGATACACTTTTAGAAACGCTTCATAGCCTGACGGACCGCCAACATCCTCCGGTGGCGCCGTTCCCTCTCCTTCAAGTAATGTGGGATAGCCAAAATAATAATCCCTTACAATCTCTTCAAGCTCCACCAGAATCCGCCAGTCGTCACCAAAATCATAGTTATAAATGAAATGGCTGTGTTTTTCAAGATACGAGTCAATTTTTATACGTGCTGGCTGCTTGACCGTTTTACCATAATACGCCTTCCCTTTGTATTCATCTAAAATCGATTCATTATCAGTGATAAAATAATCATCTATCTCCACTCCAAAGGTATGGTACGGCTCAAGTGTACTTTGAAAATTTGTGACGTTTTGGATTGTTTCATGCAAGCGGTTAAATGTCGCACCTGCTGGTAAAATAATGCGCCTCCAGATTTGAGGCGTAATTCCTTCAAAGGATAGTTTTAAAATATATGCTTTCATATGTCACCCTCGTCTTTTATTTACATCTAATCTCATATTGTAGCTCTTACTAGCTATTTTAACGTAAATAATCCACTACATCGAAGAAAAGACCTTTCGCATGTTCAATGAACTTGCAAAAGGTCTTGCCTATTCGGGATCGTTTCTTGCACAACTACCTCCAATTCACTTCAAATAAAACAATCCACCATTTATAATATCAATTTTAATTCTCGCTTCGTATTGTTGGTCCATAGCTTCTTTCTCTGTTTCATAACAATCCGGCTTGTTTTCTATCCCTTCATAGAAGTACTCTAATACCTTGCGATCCTTTTGCCATCTCAACTTCGCTTCTTCAGCCCATGTGTGATCCGCCTTCTGTATGAAGTTGTCAATTATCCCATCCAATCGTTCAAGGGCACGAATGGGCTTAATAATATAGGGCAAATTAAAGGTGTTTTCCGACATGGTAGAAGTTAATTCTACCGTTCCTAACAATTCCTGAAACTCCTCTTTTACCTCGCCAGTCATTAAGTTAATACCTAACGAATATAGAATTTCTTTCGTTTGATCACTGTAATACGATATTTTATAATTAACTGCTAACCAAGGTGTTAAGATGGTTTGCGGTTCTAATTTATCTACTATCCGCTCATACATCTGGACAAATGAGCCCATCTCTTTCGTTGCTTGAAACAGTTGACTAAGCCGAGGGGAACCGAAGTGTATAACTTCCCCTTTGATATCTTCAACAAGCCTATTTTTATCCGTGATAAAAGTTAGTTGCGCTGGATTTGGCTCGCCATCAGTACTTTCTAAGTACCTCCAATAATATGGTCTGTTCATAATTTTTTTATCCATTTCAATCGTTAATTGAACGTTAATATAATGATCATTGTCATTTAATACTTGGCAATTGTTTTCATTAAAAAACTGTAGTAAATAACTGTGAATCTGTTGTGGGTACATGTAATTCCTCCTCCCCAAGTACTTTCAACTTAAATGGATTTTTTGAATGCGGATAGTATATCATCCAACTCACCCACTACTTGTTCAAAGACACCAATTTTAACATGAAGTAAATCTAATATATGGTCCTCTATTGTATTCTGAATGGCTAAATTGTAAATATGAACGTCATGCTCTTGCCCTAACCGGTGGACACGTCCAATACGTTGCTCTAACTTCATGGGGTTCCAAGGTAAATCATAGTTAATGACATGATGACAAAACTGTAGATTAATCCCTTCACTACCCGATTCCGTCGCAATTAGCACCTGCGCTTTCTCTTTAAATAACTGCTTCATCCACTCCCGTTTATTCTTGTTGAATTGGCCATTAAATGGGACGCTTGTGATTCCTTTAGTTTGTAAATACCATTGCAAGTAGGTTTGAGTTGCTCGATATTCGGTAAAGAGTATAACCTTATCACTTGCCTCTGAAATAATTTCATAAGCCTTTTCTGCTTTCGAATTAACTTCTAAAACCATCAACTTTTGAATAATTCCTTCCATATAAGAAATGTCTTCTGGTTTAATGCATTTTTGAAGCATATTAGTTAACGTCATGCATGTAGCTTCCTTACTGCTGCACATTTCCCTTTGCAACGTTATCATAGAGAAGGCATCCGAAAATACGGGACAAATATTTTTAAGGTCTGAAATCAGATCGTATACTTCTTGTTCTTCTTTAGTAAAATCAATGGGTATGATTTGAACACGACGATTTGTCCATTCAATTCCAGTATCCTGTCTTCTATTTCGCACCATCACTTGATTTACCAATTCCTTTAAATAATCATCATGTTCCACATTGTGTTTACTTACGGAAAACGACGATTGAAACGTCTCATAATTACCTAAGTGCCCTGGTTTTAGTAATGAAATGAGATAAAAGAGTTCAAATACGTTATTTTGAATTGGCGTGGCAGTTAGCAACAAACAAAACTTTTTCTTCAAGTTTTGTACGAACTCATAGTTTTTAGTTTTATGGTTCTTTAATTTATGGGCTTCATCAATGATGATTAAATCATACTCTTGATCATAGATATTTTCTTTATGTGGGCTTCTTTTTGCCATATCTATACTCATAACGACAATCGTACAATGGTTTAAATCGTAATTTTTTTTATACTGCATGGCTGGAATATGAAATTTCTGGTTCAGTTCTTCAATCCATTGATTGACAAGAGAAGCCGGGACCAATATTAACGCCTTCTTCACAAGGCCTCTTACTAAATATTCTTTCAAGATCAAACCCGCTTCAATGGTTTTACCGAGCCCCACTTCGTCAGCAAGTATTGCTTTGCCATTCATCCTTTCAATGACCGTTTCTGCCACTTTCAATTGATGGGCAAGAGGCGTAAGATTGGGTAAATACTTAGGTGATTGAAGACCATTGAAATCTGTAATCAAGTTCGTTTTAACTGCCTCATAACTCATCCTATATAATGTCCAATTATCCCACGCTTCACGATTCTCCAGTCGCTCTGTAAAGCCTTCTTTCCACTCAGATGACTTTTCAATTATCATAACGATCACCTCATTTGACTTTTTCTTTGTTATTAGGTTGTCCCAAAAAGAAGTTCCTATGTTTAATGAAGTGAAGTTCGAATTTAAACCACTATATTGCTTAAAAACTCAAAAAGACATGAAACGCTAAACCCATAAGGTTAAGCATTCCATGTCTTAATTGTTTATCAATAAAGGCTTCCGAAGTATACACCTGTTCGCAAATCCTTATTTCCAGTCCCTGTTTACACCAAATCGAGTTAAATTTTCAACTCAATTTCAGCAACCGCTTTTAACTCTTCAACATGTGTAGCAAGTAACTTCTGTTGTTGTTCTTGTTTAAGTATCCCTTGGATTTCCTCACTTACTTCTGCAAGCGGTGGCAATTCTTGTCCAGCTTCTTTTGATGCAGACGCAGCTTGATCGTAGTATTCTTTAATTTCTTTTTCCGTTACTTTTCCTGCTGGTGCTACCTTATCTTGGTACTTTTCAGCTATGATGAAATCCGCTATTTTTTCTTTAAATGTTTTTACATCCATACTTTGAGCTTTGAGAACTTTCTTAATTTCTTTTTCGCCGCCTAATTGCTTTTCAAATGCTGAATACTCTTCATCAATTTCAGATGTAGATGCTTTTATTTTCGCTTCTTTTGCTTTTTGAAGAATCAATGTCTGATTAACAAGCATATCAAGTGCTTGCATTTTTACTTGTTCCGCTGATTCTTTGCTCGATGGGTCTTGTCCCATTTGTTGCATTTGACTTTGAATTGATGTCAATGCCGCGTTATATTCCTCACCTGTAAGTTCTTCCTTATTTACAACAGCCACGATCTTGTCGTTGTCCACTTGCTGTTCAGCTAGCTTCGCTTGCATCTCTTTTGCAGATGCTTCTTGTTCCTTAGTGGCTTGGTCTTTAGTAGCTTCTTGTTTTGTTTCTGCTTGGGGATTTTTATCTGTTGCCGCTTTATCTTCTCCACCGCAAGCAGCTAAACTTAATGCTAGCGCACCTGCTAAAAACGGAACTAGTACTTTTTTTAACTTCATATCGTGTAATCCCCTTTCAAATCTGCCACTCTTTATTTCTTAAGCTTAGTTTGTATCTTAACGAACATTCATCAAAAGATAAACCCATATCCCTCCACGACACAAAATTGACACCCGGATGCACGTCTGTTGATTAACCTTTTACTTGCATAAAACACTAGTGAAAAGGGCTTACAGAAGCTGTTGCTTCAACATTTCTTGTTTCATTTTGTAACTTCGTAACAATTGGGATCATTCTCGGAAGTATGCAATCATTATTTTGAGAAAAGAAATCTCGATTTGCTGCAGAATACACATGGCTATTACTAGTAAACGGCATTCTTGTTACTAGCTTAGCCGCTGAAGAATGCTTCAGCACTTCGTGTACTAAGCATTTTGAGCGCGACGGATGAAGGATCACCATACGATTATCGAAAAAGAGCCGTCTTCAATGCCCTGCAACAGGCCTTGGAGACAGCTCTTTTTCTTCCTACGAATAAAAACGGAAAAGTATTTCTAACACTAATAATACCTACTTACTTCTGACTACCGCAAAATCCAGCCATTTTAAATCATTTGCTAACTAAATGGCTAAAATTCTACTATCGTGAAATCGTCTTCGGCATTTCATCTAATAACCAGTCCAATGTTAATGGGTCATTAAACGCCCATCTACTTTCAACAACATAGGCTTTACCGTTTCTCACAGCCGGAATTCCCTTCCAAATTGGTCCATTGATAACTTCCTCAATCATTTGTTTCGACTCTTCACTATCATCTGAAGCGATTAGGAATATTCGATCTCCGGCAAATTCAGGAAGTACTTCGAGCGATATCATTTCCCACAAAGAATCTTTTTTATCTAGGAACATTTCTTCGACCTTTGGAGGCATTATAAATCCAAGTGCATCGTACATAATCGGTCCTAACCGTTGGGGACCGTATACATATAGTTGTTTACCTTCATAGATAATAAAAGCAGAAGCTGTTTCACCGGGAGCGATTAAAGGCTTGACTTCATCACGTTTTTCTTCAGCTTTTGCCGTATAATCGGTAATCCATTTTTCGGCATTTTCAGGTTTCCCAATGATTTCACCTAATGTCTTTAGCCGGGAAATTACATCACTGCTATAATCTATTGCTACAGTTGGGGCAATTTTAGACAGTTCATCAAGATCAGATGCTTCCAAAAAGTTTGGGACGATAATTAAATCGGGGTTAAGTGCTAAAGTTTTCTCCAAATTTGGTGCTACGCCATCCCCACCGATATCTTCAATTCCTTTTAATTGTGCTTCCGTAAGTACTTCAGTCGCGTTAATAAAATTTGTACCGATAATTGGTTGATTAATGGCAATCATTTCAGATGCATAAAAATGGGCGATAATGCGTTCTGGATTGGCAGGCAACTCTACCTTACGTCCCATCGCATCCGTAAACAAGCGAGTAGAAGGTTCTTTTTGTACCGCATCTCCTTTAGAAGTTGCCTCCTCTATCTTTGCATCATTTTTACTCGATTGATTGTTAGTACAAGCAACAAGCACTAATGATAGAAGCATTATTATTAATAATTTGTAAGCTATTTGTTTTGTCCCCATCTTTTGTTCCTCCATTTTTACCTAACTGGCAATGCCTCGCTATACTAAGTTAGTTTTTCACTGCATATAAATGTTTGACTAATTCACGATTTTTCTCTTTAAAGATGTCATTATGTGAAGAGACCATTCCGTGCCCATAAGCTTCTGGCGCGATATACTGCTTTGCTTTATTCACAGCATTTGCCGCGTCCTGAAACGCCCCTGCTATTAAATGAAGCTTCCCTTCGTGATTCAAAATATCTCCTGCCGCAAAGAGCCCTGGTACAGATGTTTCACTCATGGGACTGCCTGCAATACTATATTCATTCGCCATTTCTATATCCAATCCACTACTCGAGGTCAACTCTTTATCACGATCATAGCCATGATTAATAATCACTTCATCAACAGACAGCTGAATCACATTTCCATCTTCTCCGTTAACTAACTCCACCTTCTCAATGGTTTCGTGGTCACTTGCTGCGATGAGTTTTTGGATTGATGTATTCAATAAGCACTCGACAGAACTATTGAATAGTCTTGATACTTCTGCCTCATGCCCTTTCAACATATCCTTCCGGTAAGTTAAATAGACTTTTTCCGCAATCGGTTCCAACTCATTCGCCCAGTCAACAGCAGCATTTCCGCCTCCGGAAATCAATACGGTTTTCCCTTTAAAACGTGCAAGAGATTTTACCGTATAATGCAAATTTGAAACTTCAAAACGTTCAGCGCCTTCAATTTCTAATTTTGTTGGTTTCAAGATTCCCCCACCAACAGCTAAAATGACAGTTTTGGACAAATGCTTTTGGTTCGTAGATGTCTGAATAACAAAGTTTCCATCTTCATCTTTGTTAATCGACGTCACTTTTTCACCTAATACAAGCTCGGGCTCAAAAGTTAGTCCTTGCTGAATTACTTGTTCAATCAGTCGTTCTCCTGTAACAGGTGTAAGCCCCCCAATATCCCAAATCATTTTCTCCGGATAGACATGCACTTTTCCGCCTAAATAAGGTTGGAACTCGATTATCTTTGTTTTCATTTCCCTTAAACCACTATAGAAAGCCGAAAAAAGTCCTGCTGGGCCACCACCAATAATTGTTACATCATATAATTGTTCTGAGTTCATTATGAACGCCCCTTTTTTAGGTTGTTGTTATGCTTTGTACGACTCGCCAATACTATTTTAGTACCCACTCTTTTTTAGTTGATAATGATAATCGTTCTCATTAGTTTTAGTATAAGACATAATGAACCCGTTTACAATCCTTTTCTGAAAAACTCAACTAAAATGATGTATTCTTTGATGCCCCCACTCACAGCTATTGTCACTATCCTAAAAAAGCTAACAAAGTATAAAATAACTACTTTGTTAGCTCCCTTCACGAAATCACTTCGTTTGATCTGCTCTAGTTAATAGCAAAATGTTTAGTTGAATTTCCAGAGGCACTTCTCCCGCTCCACTGTCAGACTCCAAATTGAGCTTGGTGAAGCCTGCTATAAGCTCCTTGTACATCTAACAACTCAGCATGACTTCCTTGCTCTACAATGCCATCCTCTGTCACAACAATTATCCGATCTGCATTTTTAATCGTTGCTAATCGGTGTGCAATCACAAGTGTTGTGCGCCCAATAGATAACTCAGTTAAAGCCTGTTGAATTGCGACCTCAGTTTCAGTATCAAGTGCTGATGTAGCTTCATCTAAAATAAGGATAGATGGGTTTTTCAGAAACATTCGGGCTATAGAAAGACGTTGTTTTTGTCCGCCCGAAAGTTTAACACCACGCTCTCCTATCATCGTATCCATTCCTTCCGATTGAGAAAGAATAATATCTTCCAACTGGGCTCTTTTCGCCGCTTTCCATATATCCTCTTCTGAAGCATCTAGATCGCCATATGCGATATTCTCTCGAATCGATCCGTCAAATAGAAATACATCTTGTTGGACAATTCCAATTTGGGCACGGAGAGAGGCAAGCGTCATTTTTCTAGTTTCAATTCCATCAATCAATAATGAGCCTTCCTTGATATCGTAAAACCGAGGTAACAGACTGCAAATCGTCGTTTTTCCAGCACCTGATGGTCCAACAAGGGCTACTGTTTCTCCCGCACGAATCGTTAGATTAATATTCTCCAACACATTATCTTTACCTTCATAACCAAACGATACGTCCTGGAACGTTATATCTCCTTCCAAAAGTCCGACATCCATTGCATCTGGAGCATCTGCTACATCTGGCTCTGTATCTAGCATTTCAGTAAATCGCTTGAATCCAGCAATTCCTTTAGGATACATTTCAATAACGCCATTGATTTGCTGAATCGGTCCTAAAAACACATTCGACAGTAGAATAAAGGCAAGGAACTCTCCGTATGTCATGTCTTTATTGATAACAAACCACGTTCCGCATAGAAGAACAAACAATGTGACAACTTTCATGAGAATATAGCTAATGGATGAATTCCAAGCCATAACACGATACGCAATTAGTTTTGAATCACGAAAACGAACGTTGTTTTCATTGAATTGAGCAATTTCATGATCTTCATTGGAAAATGCTTGAACGACGCGCATTCCACTCACATTATTTTCTACACGTGCATTAAAATCTGCAATATCCGTAAAAAAGCGACTAAATGCTACAGACATTTTCTTACTGAAGTACAAAGAAAGACTAATAATAAGTGGAACAATAATAAATGTGAGTACAGCTAATTCTGGGTTTATCGTGAACATAATTGCAAATGCACCAGTGAGCGTCATAAGTGCTATGAAGAAATCCTCAGGTCCATGATGTGCGATTTCACCAATATCCATTAAATCGTTTGTCATTCTAGAAACCAAATGACCTGTTTTATTATTATCAAAAAATCGGAACGATAACTTCTGTACATGCGTGAAGAGATCTTTTCGCATATCCGACTCTATATTAATGCCCAGCTTATGGCCCCAGTAAGTGACAACATAATGAAGAGCCGCACTGATAATATAAATTCCAAGTAACGAGACACATCCCCATAAAATCCAGGTCCAGTTTGAGCTAGGTAACAAATCATCCACTACACGATGGACCGCTAGTGGAAAGGCTAGCTCTAGTAACGCGGCAATGACTGCACATGAAAAGTCCAAAATGAAAAGCTTTTTATACGGTATGTAATAAGAGAAAAAACGTTTTAGCACTAGGTATCACGCTCCTTACATTATTGGTTTTGTGTAGAGCATTCATCAACAATTCTTTCGGTGAAAATGATTAGAGGCTAGGTCTGACATCAAACCCCATTCAGAACTAGCCTCTTCCATATGAATTACTGTTCTCCCTTTTTCTTAGCAACAAGCATATCCGCTACTTCTTCTGCTTGCGCTAACACGGCTATCGGATCATATGGCCAAAACCGTTTGGCATCAAGATAGAAAACATTATTCTTTTTGACTGCATCTACAGATTCCCAAACAGGATCCTCTTTATCTAACGTACCACCATGTGATTGATCGAAAAAGATATAATCACCAGCATAATCAGTTAGTACTTCAAAGGAAACTTGTTTGAATGTTTCTCCAGTATCTATTAACTCTTTTTTGATACGCTCTTGCGGAGTTAACTTAAGATGTTTATAGATTGCTTGCCCACCACGATAAATACCATCTCCATAGATATACGAGTCTTTACCGAATGCGCCGAAGATAGAAACTGTTTCGCCCTCTTCCATTACCGCCTTGACTTTATCCCTTTGTTGTTGAATTTTATCATCAAAAGTAGTCAGCCATTCTTCTGCTTCTTTTCCCTTCCCTAGCATCTCTCCAATCGCTCTTACTTCCTCGTAAGCATCACTATATGTTTCGTAAGGAATAATCACTGTAGGCGCCATTTTGGAAAATTTCTCAAATGTACTTTTTTCAGAATCCGCACTAATAATCAAATCTGGGTTTAAATTCAATATTGTTTCCACAGCACTCTCACCAGTACTCTCAATACCAACTATTAAATCTTGAATATGAACGTTCTCAAGATCTGTTTTTGTTGCGCCAACAGGTTTTTCTCCAAGTATAAGTAGTGTAGGTAAATAGCTATCTACAACAATTCTTTTTGCGTTTGTCGGTATCTCAATATCGCCGTGGATCGTTTTAACAATTCTTGTTTCTGGTTTTTCACTTTCAGCCTTATCATTCTTTGCCTCTTCCGTACCTTTCTTACTATCAGATGTTTGACTGCTCGTACTACCACAAGCGGCAATCATCATAGCTAACATAGCGAGTAACAGACAAAAAACGAGATTAGATTTATTCTTCAACGGAAATCCCCCCTCGACTGATAATGATTTTCATTCTCATTAACAAGTTAATGCATTTATCCAACTATGTCAATTTTAGTTGTCCTTGTATTAATATGAACTAGATACTGAGGTAAAGATATTCAACTCAGTAACTAGTTTTATTTGGTAAGGGATTCCACAACACCATCAATAATTTGCGTGTTTGCAATCACCCCTGAATATAACCAGCTAGTCTCAGCACCATATTCATAAATATGACCATTTTTCACGGCAGGTATATTCTTCCACACAGGGTCTTTTAACATTTCTGCGCCATTTCCTTTATCACTATTAATCAAGAAAATATGATCTGCATCAAGTTCAGCTAATCGCTCTAAGGAAATCGCCGACCAATTTCCTGTGGCGGTGCTTGAAATTTCTTTGACTACACTTGGAGTTGAAAGACCAAGATCACCATATAACACTGCCCCACTAGATACATTTTCGCTTACGATGTAAAAGTTATTATTTACGAGCCAAATAGCAGCAGCTGATTCAGAGCCAATCGAGTCCTGTATAATCTTCTTTGATTCTGTTGCTTTCTTTTCATATACTTCTAATACTTGTTTGGCTTCATCCGTCTTTTCAAAAATCTCACCTACACTTAATAACTTTTCTCTCCAATCGCTATTATTCTCTACTTCAACAACATAAGTAGGAGCAATTTTAGCATATTGATCGTATTTCGATCCTTCAACTTCTTGCGCTGAGCTCATAATAATTAAGTCCGGAGTAAAACTCGCCACGACCTCAAATGGAAGTTCTGAAGGTATCGTTGGTACATCTTTTAAATAGACTTGTAGATAATCTTGGAGCCCCGCACCATCATTAATGGACCACTGAGCAGCAGGTGTAATACCGAGTGCAACTAAATTGTCCTCCAAATAGGAAGCAATAATATGTTTCGGATTTGCAGGAATGGTCACTTCATGCCCCATAGCATCTGTTAGTATACGTTCTGTGGAAAGTTCTTCGGTTGCCGGTTTTTTTTCGTTGTCTTTGGTTTGTGTTACATTTTCACCACTATCGCTACACCCTGCTAAAGATAGTGATAGTACTAAAAAACTAGACATGATACCATTTCTTTTTTTATTATTTAACATAGTTTCATTCTCCTACTATTCGTTTTTTGTCAAAAAAAAATAAGATTAACACCGCCCTGCAATTGCCAGGTAACGAGTGGATGTTTATAACAGACGATGGGTTATATCAATCTTTCAAGCGCGATAGTAGGTAAAGGAAGTACGGCGCCCCAATCACAGCGACGACAATTCCAGCTGGAATCTCTGATGGCTGTAGTATCCAACGACCAAGTGTATCCGCTACAAGGACTAACAGCCCCCCTGTTAAAGCTGCAGCTGGTATTAAAAATTGATGTCTGGACCCGACTAGTTGACGTGCTAAATGAGGACCAATCAGCCCCACAAATCCGATACCACCACTAACTGATACGCTAGCTCCCGCTAATCCAACTGCTGCAGCAAGTAATATTCGACGCTCTTTCTCAATCGAAGCACCTAAGCCAGTAGCTGTTAAGTCTCCTAAATTTAGTACGTTTAATACACGTGCTTTCGAAAATACAAATGGAATTAAAACGAGAATCCATGGCAACAAGGACAATACAAATTTCCAATTTGACCCCCAAATACTGCCCGCTAACCAAGTAGCAACAAATTGATAGTTTTCTGGACTTAAGCGCAGTGTTAAAACAATCATGGCCGAACTAATACCGGCTGCAACTGCCACACCTGTGAGCAGTAACCGCATAGGTGAAATTCCCTCATGTCGTTTATAAGCTAACGAATAAATGATTACTGCTGTTACCCCCGCCCCTAAAAACGCCAAAACAGGAAGTAAAAAGACAGGTGTTGCTGCAGTTGATGGAAAAAAAGATATAAATAACATGACGGCTAGTCCTGCACCTGCGTTGATTCCTAATATGCCTGGATCCGCCAAAGCATTGCGGGATATCCCTTGTAATACACAGCCAGATACTGCCAGTCCCATCCCTACCAATACCGCAATAATTATACGCGGTAAACGAAATTCAAATAGAATTAGATGTTGTTTATCCGTTCCTAGTCCAAACAGCGTGCGGATCACTTCAAGCGGAGTCAATCGTATAAAGCCCGTATTCATGCTAATCATGAATGCAAAGACAATGAGCAATCCTAGAACACCGATGATTATCAGATTTTTAGTCTTTGCCCTATGTTGGGTATGAGTCCTATTATTCTTTTCTTTCATAGTTCTTTTCCTCCTTTTCGTGCAAGGTACAGGAAGAACGGTACCCCAATTAAGGCAATCAATGCGCCAATTGGCGTTTCATACGGTGGATTAATCATTCTTGCTCCGAGATCAGCTA
The DNA here is from genome assembly GCF_017347125.1 of Sporosarcina sp. E16_3. Lineage (NCBI taxonomy): Bacteria > Bacillati > Bacillota > Bacilli > Caryophanales > Caryophanaceae > Sporosarcina > Sporosarcina sp. E16_3. The sequence goes on along the minus strand of NZ_JADPRX010000032.1, from coordinate 9,796 downwards.
AAACAACTAACAGACCACCAAGCACAATTGAACAAGGTATAATCCAACGATAATCATGACCAACTAGAAAACGGGTAAGATGAGGAACGATTAATCCAACAAAACCAACTGCCCCTACTACAGAAACAGCAGCTCCAGCTAGGATAAGCACGATAATCATCCCAACTAATTTAATCGTCTTTGTTCGTTGACCTAGTCCAATTGCCACCTCTTCTCCAAGGCTTAAGAGTGTGATCGAACGAGAAAGAATGAGTGCACCGATCATCGCAACGAGAATCCATGGGGACATGATTTGGAGATGAACCCATTTCGTGCCCGATACACCACCGGCATACCAAAAGGCTAAATCTTGCCCAATACGAAAATAAAGAGCAATTCCTTCGCTAAGTGCTCCTAACAATGCGCTTACTGCAGCTCCAGCAAGGACAAGTCGCATCGGTGTCAAACCGCCTCGTGACATCGAACCTACTCCATACACGATTCCAACACCTAAACCAGCACCTAAAAAGGAATACATGATTAGGTACATATATGGAAGGCCGGGTAATAAAGCAAAGCAGAGTGCAAGCATAAATGCAGCACCGGCATTCAGGCCCAAAAGACCGGAATCTGCTAGTGGATTTCGAGTCATTCCCTGCATTAGTGCACCAGATACGGCAAAACATGATCCAACTAGTGCTGCACCAAGAACGCGCGGCATACGTATTTCTCGAATAATTTGATGCTGCGTTAGATCCGGATCAAATTGAAACACAGCTGTCCAAACAGTTGCTAACTTTATGTCCGCAGCTCCAAATGAAATGGAAAGACCTATCGCAACCAGTAATGCAAACATACCTCCAAATAAAACAACTACCGCAACAATTGGATGTGAGTGTTTCTTAATTTCCGTTAACTTTTCTATCTTGGCAGAAACTTCCGCTGATGCAGACATACCTTTCCTCCCCCACAACAAACTTACAATCGGCATACTTTTTTGAGAAAAAGGACTACCGATCCTTCTGACATAATTGATACGATAGACAAATTGGATTATCACTAAATGGACAAGTTGCAATTCTGGCTTCTATGTTAAATACAAGCTGTAAATTTGGACACGTCATCACTTCTTCCGGTGTCCCCTCTTTCACTAATTTGCCGTTTTTCATGGCAATCATATAATCAGAAAAACGGGAGGCATGATTCAAATCGTGGAGCACCATGACAATTGTTCGGCCTTCCTCCTCATTAAGCCGCTGTAAGAGGAGTAAAATATCCAGTTGATGTGCTAAATCTAAATATGTAGTCGGCTCGTCGAGAATAAGAATTTCAGTGTCCTGCGCAAGCGCCATTGCAATCCAAACACGTTGCCTTTGTCCACCTGATAACGCTTCAACAGGACGATCCTTAAATTCATTTAATCCGGTTACGTCAATTGCCCAATAAATATATTCATAGTCTTCTTTTTTTAATGAACCGAATCCACTTTGATGCGGGAAACGGCCATAGGAAACCAATTCAAATACAGTAAGTCCCCCTGGTGCATTCGCCGATTGTGGCAAAATCGCCATCTTCTTGGCGACTTCTTTCGTTTCTAACTGATGAATCGCACGACCGTCAAGATAGACCGCACCGCTTTTTGTTTTCAATACTCTCGAAATAGCCTTTAATAAAGTAGATTTCCCACAACCATTTGGGCCAATAATCGTAGTTATCTTTTTTTCAGGAATAGAGACACTTAAATCATCAATAATAAGTGTGTTTGAGTAACCTATTGCAACATGATCCACTTTAATAGCTGACATTTTCAGTACTTCCTTTCCTTTTAATAATCGTATCGTTTGATTAAGGTTTCTTTCCTTCTTTTACTTTTCTAAGGACTAGTTATCCGCTAACTTTAATTGATAACGATTATCAATCTCATTTATATATTAGATACTATTTAGATAATTGTCAACAGCTTGCAGAAGTTACAGTAAGTTTAGTTTTTTGGGGTAGCATTTAATAGTAGCGGGCTTTCTTTAAATGCATGGTTACAGGAGGTGTATTCTATGTAGATTCTCTACTATTCGGATTACGTTTGAGTATATTTTCATTAATAAAAATAAGGATATCTTTGCCGTATTGGCAAGGATATCCTTATCTTAAATATATGGTGGCACCATCAGATCTTATGTATGGTGGAGACGGCGGGAGTCGAACCCGCGTCCAGAGGCTCTAACACTTAAGCATCAAAGAGATAATTAACCCCAGTTGCAAAAGCAACGGCTAATCGGAGATGTAGCTTTCCCCCCTAGAATCCTTACTTATGGCGGTCCAAGTAGATGCGTTTTACGGCAACTTGATATGTGTGGAATCAATTAATTTTAGGATCCCAATGTTAGCACAAATTCCAGTGGTTTTACCACGTACCAACCAGTATCGTTTCGTGACTGATACCAACAAGTCTGCCAATGCTGATGTGTCTAACTTCACAAGTCGCCGACTCAGCTGAGATCCACTAATAGAATCCAGATCCAATTCGATTCAGATAGCCGGTTTAGCGCTGATTACTTGTTCGATTTTCTCCCACCTTCTCCAACGAAATAGCTGCACAAGAATCATGAATTTGACTAATGCGTATTCAGATAACTTATCATAGTCATAATTCACTAATGCACAATCCAATATGCTCCGAGGCAACAGAGATAAGTATTGACGATTGACGATGTCTTGGTCTACGCAATTCATTTGTAGCGTATGGAACTGATTTGGTTGTCAGTATCTATTCTACTGAAGGAGCATTTTTCTGTAGAATCATTCAGTGTAATATACATTTATAGTTTTAAATTACTCTTATTAACTGTCGTGCAGGGCAATTGGGTACCTAAAATTAGGGCGGAAACGCTGCACACAAAGAGATTATAGGTGAAAATGACCCATATTTGGCATGACTTAGGGTAATCCCCCGTAAACGATTACCCCGAGTCATACTAGTCTTTTCTTGACTTTCTAACTGATAATGATTATCATTATTGTTTAGACTAACTTAATAATTCATAATGGAGGTTAATTTTAGTATCATGTTCAAAATCAACTCAGATCGTTCATCAGGTTCACGATTGTCAGTCATCCTATCCTTGCTGCTTCTGCTCATTTTACTTTCGGGCTGTACCTCTCCCAAAGAAGATAATTCAGTAGATAGTATCAAAGAAGCAGCATCCGCGAACACACCACAGCAGCGAGTCATTGAACATGCCGCCGGTCTAACCACTATTGTAGGAAAACCGGAGAAAATTGTCGTACTCGATTACAGACTGGCTGATCAAATGCTGGCACTTGGCATAAAACCGTATGCTTCCACTACATACATAGGGTCTTTAGAGCTTCCTTATTTGGACAACGATGCATTGTCCGGCGTCATTCCGCTTGGCGACTCCGCTAATTTGGAAGCCTTAGTGGAAATTGAACCGGATTTGATTATTTCCCGGGATTCCAAGATTAACGATGATCTGAGTAAAATCGCACCGACAGTGATCCTCGAAAATTCTGATGATTGGCGAACTGGCCTTATTAAAATGGGTGTAGTCTTGCAAAAAGAAGAGGAAGCGCAGCAATGGATCGAGCAATATGAACAAAAATTGGACGAAGCCCGAAAACTCATCGCTGCACATGTGAAACCTGGTGAAACGTTCATGTATTTACGCATTCAACCGAAAATCATCCGATTATATGGACCGAATCATGGCTTTGCGGAAATTCTGTTCTCGGGGTTGAAACTCACGCCTGCTCCTGGAATAGAGAGCATTAATAAAGCAGAACAAATTTCGCTGGAATCTCTGCCTTCTTTTAATCCAGATCATCTTTTCCTAGAAGTAGGCAACTCCGAAGAAGATTTGGAAGCGCAGACGGATCTAGAGATGTATGCCGCTACTTCTGTCTGGAAAAATCTCACCGCTGTGAAAGCAGGACAAGTCTACAGTGTGCCCCATTGGACCATCAGTGATTATCCGCTGATTAAGGAAAATTCTTTGAATTTGATCGTTAATGAGTTAACAAACGGCGAGTGACAGAGAGTTTCCAAGCTATAGAAAAAGGTGCGACAGTACGCTTTCCTTCGACATTCACATCACCTTACATCCTCATGCCAGTCCACATAATTTTGATTTTAAGGGACTGGCATGCAGGTTGTAATCATAACGTATGCAGTTCGCGAGATTAATTTGTAATTTATGAAATTAGTACTAAGCGAATGTGTTAACTTTTGATTAAGACTGCTGCTTCACTATCAATTTACTCAAACAGCATCCAATGGATCTGAAAGGGTGATCCAGTTATTTCCAATCCAATGCATTTCATCAATAAGTCGGCCAAGCAATCCGCGCAGCTCGCTTTCTCCATAGCATACCTACGCCTTCCTCAATAGAACGATTAACAAACGCCACTGAACCTTTAATTAATGATGAAAATAGAAATAGCACCATCACAAGAGAAAATACAATTCAGTACTTTTGTCCGATTTTAAATCAATCAAAAGTTTGAGTAACTTGACTAAGGTTCACTTTTTTCAGCTTTAGCTTTTTAACCTTGTTTTTATTAAAAGCTTTCATAAGAATCCTCCTCGTATCTGTAAAGGCGCTAACCCTATGTGCTGATGTCATCCCCACGCCCAATCACACATACAAAAAAGTAACCACTTAATTCTCATTGAAAAGAATCCAGGTAGTTACTCACTGTTTATTCAGCTACATCATATAGCTAGAACAAATCAAAATAATACACAATTCATAAACGAAAGGAATTTTATGATGAAGAAAATGAATGCGAATTACTGGGTATCTAAACTTGGAATGATCCCTCATCCAGAAGGTGGATATTATAAAAGAACCTTTGAATCGGAAGAACGTACGTCTGATAAAGAATTAACTAGTGATTTTGAAGGTCACCGAAAGCTCTATACGAGCATTTACTTTCTATTAACATCAAATGATGTCTCTCATTTTCACCGTTTAAAATCGGATGAATTATGGTATTATCACGCTGGAAGTTCGTTAACTATACATGTCATTGATGAAATTGGAGATTATAAAGAAATCAAACTAGGCATGGATTTAGATAATGGAGAGGTCCCCCAAGCGTTAGTCCCCCAAAATTCAATTTTCGGATCATCTGTCATGGCGGATGATACTTGCTCCCTAGTAGGTTGTATGGTTTCTCCAGGGTTTGATTTCCAAGACTTTGAACTGTTCACACAAGCTGAACTATTAACAACGTATCCTCAACACGAAGAGATTATTATGAAGCTAGCATACGAAAAAGTTCCAGAATAATATCAGAACTTCATTTCTATTTTTCCCATTTCACGCAGCATTCAAAAGTCAACCAATCCTTGATTTATGGATTGGTTGACTTTTCCATTTGTTGACTTCAATGAATTCCAAGGTGCTTGATTTGCGCTACTACCCCAAACCTCATTATTTCAAGACAAGAATAAAGCCAGAGATCATAACAATCTCTAACTTCAGGTCCTCTATACATAGTTGAGCGATACTCCGAACGAATCATTAATACCCGAAATAGTATCAGATACCTGTATAAGAACTGTCGTAAATGTCTAAACGCTCATGATTTTTTGCTGCACAGCATACCTAAGATTTAACTTCCAACAGGGTCTATGGGTTCCTTCCCCGTTAAAACAGCTACTAAATTCTCTGCCGCTCGCATCGCCATTGCGGCTTCTGTTCTCGCTGTAGCAGATCCGATGTGAGGGACTGTCACAACATTCGACATTTGAAGCAATGGATTATCTGAATCCACGGGCTCTTTTTCAAATACATCCAATCCCGCCCCATGAATCTCGCCATTTTGTAAAGCATGGATAAGCGCTTGTTCATCGACCGTCTGACCGCGAGATACATTTATGAAAACAGCTGATTTCTTCATCAATTTAAATTCTTCTTCACCAATGAGTTGGAACGTTTCAGGTGTAAGGGGCGTCATCAACACAATGTAATCGGCACGTGTTAAAAGTGATGTCAAGTCACAATACTCCGCGTCATACTTCTCTTCAGCTTCCGGTTTTCTGTTCCGATTAAAATAAAGGACATCCATATTAAATCCGAATTTTGCCCTTCTCGCAATCGCTTCTCCGATTCTCCCCATTCCAATGATGCCTAACGTGGTGCTATGTACATCTTTCCCATAGATCTCACGATAATTTGTCGTTGGTTTCCAGTTCCCCTCTTTGACGAACCGATCCAATTCAGTGATGCGTCTAGCAGTGGATAAAATGAGGGCAAATGCTAAATCCGCAACCGTTTCATCCAATACATGAGGCGTATTGGTTCCAATTACATTTCGTTTAGTCATAGCTTCTACATCAAAGTTATTGTAACCAACAGATACGTTACTAATGATTTTTAAATGAGGGGCGTGATTCAGCAACTCCTCATCAATCCTTCCAACCATACTGCTGCCCCCAGTATATAAACCTTCTACATCAGCAATTTCCTTTAACAGGATATCCCTCGGAATTCGCCCATCTCCCTGCCACTCTCGAATATCACAATACTCAGCCATAAACTCTTTCACATGTTCAGGTATCGAATATGTTGAATACACTTTTGGTTTCAATTTTCATTCCCCCTACGATTCACTAGCTTCTAACTTCATTGTTTCATATTTTACAATCACTAGCACGTGAAATTGTTAGGTACACAGGCAACTCTAAATTCAATGAGAACCCAGCATCCCAAGACATCGGATTATTACAAGAAAACAAAGCGTATCACTTATTCATCTAAGTGATACGCTTAATAGCTTTAAAATCTATAGAAGTAAAATTTACTTTTCATTAGTGTCTTCGTTGGGTTCATCACTGCCGCGATAACGATGATAAGGGAGGAGATTCCAAGTCCGGTCTTCTAAATGATCATCATCCAGCACCATCGGAATGTCCGTTAGAATCTTTTTAGCGACATCAAGTTCACGTTGAGATTCTTCCTTATCCTGATACAAGAATTCATCGGAAGCGGTAGCTGGCGCTTGTGCCACTTTCTCCTCCAAGTCCTGAATGACCATTTCCTGTTGAGCGCGCATTGAATCCCGGGCATCTGCAATCCATTCCGGCTGCAAATTGCGATTAACATCACCCACACTACTAAACTCGTCAAAAATATCCCGATAAATTCGGTCTGCATTGGTACGGACATCCAAGTTCGCCGCTTCTAAATCAAGGTTTGTTAGTTCCTCCACCGTCAATGGCGTTTTGCGTTTTCGTCCACCGAGCCTTGTCCTTGCCAAATAGAAAGGGAATATGCTTTTAAGCGTTTTGCCAACTGGTGAAATGGATCTTTCAAACTCATCAAGTCCTTTTGGCTGAACCCCCTGCATCGCAATACGAGCTGATTCTGGACGCACAATTTCCTTCGGAGGCATAATCCCATGACGAAGCATTTCACGTATACCCGTACCAGAAATATTAATCCTGTACTGTTCATCATGTGGACAGGACTGCCCTGTAGCGGGACTATCACACCGTGTGCAATAAAAGACTTCATGATACAATCGAATTTCAATCCCTAACTCTTCAGGTTTAAACTCGTCAAATATACTATGGCTCGCATACTTATCATAATAATCACCAATTCCCGCATGATCTCGCCCTATGAGCGCATGCGTACAACCATAGTTCTTCATAATTAGGGCGTGTAAAACAGTCTCCCGCGGTCCTGCAAAAATATACGTCACTCGCAAAGGAGCGAGAATGGAACGACCTTGTGGATAATACGTATCTAAAACGCTTCGATAAGACAACATACGGTATTCATGACGTGTATACTCACGTTTGGCCATCTCGACTAAAGGTTGAAGAAGCAAGCCATCTAATTCTTCCAAAGCGTTCTTATGAATATATTCATGACCCCTATGCAAGGGATTGGCCCCTGTTATAAAACCTGCCGCGGTACGAAACTTCTTCTCTTCATAAAATATACGCCACGTATCTTTTGGTTCCAGGCGAAGTTTTTCAAATGGTCCCCAATCCATTCGCCGTAATAATCGAATAGGTCCACCTAAAGAGACATCGCCCATTCTTCTATAAATTGCATCGACCCCCGGGTGGTTACGATCGGTCGTACCAAAAAGAGCAGACGCGCGCCGTTCCTTATCATACTGAAAAATATCTTCTATTTGCATAATAGCAACAGGTTCATTGTTTTCATCCGCAAGTGTCACCTCATCCCCAACCTTAAGGGACTTCACGATTTCTTTGTTCCGATTACCGATTGGGGCAAAACTTAGCGGCGCCGGCCATATTACGCCACTTGTTAACCGCCCTGACGAAAGAACAGAATTATAATCTGGTTCGTTCATAAAGCCTTCATTGGGAGATAAAACCCCCGTCGCAATCATTTCAAGCGTTATCGAAGCCTCCATGTCTACCATAATCGTTGGTAGCTGCTTGGCTCTGACCAGCTCCTCTTCCCGCTCTTTTCCCGTTACTACCTTATCCACCAATTTTCCGCCATGAGGCTGTTGTGGATAGTTCAAAAACTTGTTTTCCATTGGTACATTTACCATCTCATTCCTTCCCCCTTCAAACTATTTGTCTATATATTCAAAAAATAGGTATGCTAACACTACTATACCTGCACACTCAAAATAAATCAAATACTCTGAAATTTATTCGCGTCATGCACTTAAAAGAGGTACCTGTGTCAAACACAAAGAAAAAAATTCGCGTGTCTGAATAAACACGCGAAAAAGAATAGAAAACCACATAATGAATTACTTACTTTGTAACATTATACAGTTTTATTGCATTTACTGAATTAATACACTGACACTTAAACTGGATAAACTTGTCACACATGCTATGATTAAAATAGTACTAAGGATACTCTTACTCTATCTTTTATGTATAGTAATAATGAATAACGACATAAAAATATGGGGTGATGACATGGTTGAATTGAAGAAATCACAGTTTGGGAAGAATGTTATTATCGAAGAAAATCCTCTATCAAAATGGTTGTTTTCTAACACGACATCCTCATGGATATGGTTGGTATTAAGATTATACCTTGGTTATTCTTGGCTGATGGCGGGCATTGGAAAAGTTACTTCTGACGTATGGACTGGCGCTAATGCTGGTGTTGCAATTAAAGGGTTTATGGGGGGCGCCCTTGCCAAAACCGAGTCGGGGGACGTCGCAGGCTGGTATGCTTGGTTCCTAGAGAGCATCGTAATTCCAAACGCAGTCCCATTTTCTTATATGGTCGCTTGGGGTGAAGTGTTAATTGGACTCGGCTTAATCGTTGGTCTCTTAACTGGAATTGCAGCTTTCTTTGGTGCACTTATGAATATGTCTTTCTTATTGGCAGGTACCGTGAGTTCGAATCCCGTTATGTTTATAATTGCAGTATTCTTAATTATGGCCTGGAAAGTTGCTGGTTGGTATGGGATAGATCGTTGGGTGTTGCCTCGCTTAGGAACACCATGGTCGTCAAAGAAATGAATTGTATAAATTAGATGATATCCCGAGTTCTTTTACTTGGGATATTTTTTTGTAGCTTAGGAAACTATAAAATCACGTCCAGACTCCAGCGCCTAGAGGCTCAGAGGCCAGTGAGAGGTACCTGTCAGACACCAAGACGAGAAATTCACACTTTCAAGTAATTATACAAAAAATAAAGAATAGGTCGCATAGTAATTGATTAACTTCGTATTATTATACAACTGAATCAATTTCATAATGCGTACTTTTAAAAAATCATAAAGAAACAGAATTTGAAATGATTTCTTAAAAAAACGAATGAAATAGACGATTACGCTGTTG
>NZ_JADPRX010000031.1:0-49228 GCF_017347125.1 Sporosarcina sp. E16_3 | reverse complement strand
CTTGTTGAAGATGAGGAACTAGGGACTGAATCACCGTATCTGTTGTTTCCCCAGCCTTAACCATTAATAAAATTTTCCGTGGAACTTCGAGCGAATCGACCAGATCTTCAATACTGTAGGTTCCGTGAATGTTTTTATCCTTTGCTTCTTTGTTGGAGAACTCATCTGTTCGATCTGTCCAATAATCATAAACAGCTACCGAATAGCCTTTACTTTCGATGTTTAGTGCTAGGTTCATCCCCATCACACCTAAACCAATAACGCCCATTTGTTTCTTAGTCATAACCCTACCCCATTCAATTATGTTATTTACCACATTTTACTTCTAAAATAATAAAACTTCGTACTATGGCTAATCCGCAGTATGGAGATTTCAAGTCTAGACGCAAGTGCCTCTGAACAGGCGCTTCCGCTTTTGTTCTTTACCACCAATTAAATTGATCAGCCTGCAATAGTTGATTAGCAGCTTCTGGCCCATCTGAACCAGCAGGATAAGGATGTAGAGGTAGTGAATTCTCTTGAAATGCTTTTAATAAGGGTTGAATCCACAGCCATGATAATTCAACTTCTTTCCAATTGGCGAAGAATGTTGCATTTCCGCGAATCGCATCAAATAGAAGTAGTTCATATGCTTCTGGCTGATCCTCTGTAATAGTAGAGAAGTTTATGAAATTAGGCTCAAATTGGTTACTTGAAGGGTTTTTCATATTTATCATTAAAGAAATACCTTCACTTGGACTAATTTCAAATATCAATAAGTTTGGGGTCAAGCGATCTGTATGTTTCACATCGTTCTTAAACTCGATGACAATCTTGGTGGATTTTCTACCTATCCGTTTACCAGTCCGTATATAAAAGGGAATTCCGCTCCAAGATGGATTGTCAATATGTAGACGAGCTGCGAAATAAGTATCATTCATTGAGGACGCATCAACCCCGGGCTCTTCTGTATAACCAACAACCGGAGTATCGAAAATCTCACCGGCTTGGTATTGACCACGAACAATGTCCCGAGCGATATTTTCTATATAAATAGGTCGAAGAGATTCCATGATTGTTACTTTTTGTTTTCGAATTTCCTCAGCGGTCATCTTTTCAGGGAGGTGAAGGGCTGTCATCATAACTAACTGAAGTAGATGATTCTGAACCATATCCCGAATTGCACCTGCTCGATCGTAATATTCAGCGCGTGTTTCAACCCCGACCGTTTCACTTGCTGTGATTTGTATATTAGCAATTCGTTTATGATCTAATATTGAACCAAATATCGGATTAGCAAATTCAAAGGATTCGAGATTTTGGACCATAGGTTTTCCGAGATAGTGGTCGATTCTATAAATTTCTTCATCACTAAAAGTACTGTTTAATGTCTCGTTTAATTGTCGTGCCGTCTTTAGGTCACTTCCGAAGGGTTTCTCGACAATCAGTCGTTTCCAGCCTTTCGTTTGACTGATTCCGCTCTTATTTAGACCTAATGTAATAACATCAACCAGTTGTGGAGCAACCGACAAATAGAAAAGTCGATTTCCGGGTATGTTTAATTCTATCTCACTGTCTTTAATAAGTTCATGGAGGTTTAGATATGAATCATCGTCTGCTGCATCAAATTTACAGTATCGAAACTTAGCTAAAAACTCATTCAATCCCGTAGTTTGGACAGTACTTCTAGAATATTCCCGAAGTGCACTTTCGACTTTTGATTGAAAAATGTCATCAGGAAAATAGTTTCTGCCTAAACCAATTATAGAGAATGAATCCGGCAATTTTCCATCAAGAAACAAATTATATAAAGCAGGAAATAATTTTCGTTTTGCTAAGTCTCCTGTCGCTCCGAATAAAACAAAGGTCATGTCTTGCATTGCCCATTCTTCTTGAAAATCAATTAATTGATCCTTTACTTGAGGGTCAACTAAGTCCGCTTCGTTATTCATTTTTGCTTTCCTCCAATTTTAATGTAGACAAGAATCATACTTGAAACAGTTTCAAGTATATCATTAAACGATGCGTGATTCTAAGACTATAGATGAAATCATATACAGAGGACATGCATGAAATTAGCGTCAGTTTTGGTATACTGAGCTGGTAACTAAAGTAGTTTTGCTAGACGGCAGGCTAAACTACATGCGAGGATAGCTTTAGAGTTAGACACTAAAAATAAAGGACGGGTTGCTAAAATGAAAATGTATGATGTAACAGGGACCATTTATGAAGGTATGACCGTTTACAAAGATAAGCCTGAAAAACAACCGAAATTTAATCGAGTAACAAATGGCTATGTAACTGAAACTCGGATGGAGATAGATGTGCATACTGGAACACATATTGATGCGCCGCTTCACATGGTTGTAGATGGAGATACATTCGAATCAATTTCAATGGAAAGTCTTGTGGGGCAGTGTAAAGTACTTGATTTAACAAATGTAGAAGACGGAATTTCTAAACAGGATTTGGAAAAATTCGAGATCCAAAAGAATGATTTTGTTCTATTTAAGACGAAAAACTCATTTGAGGATACGTTTAATTTCGATTTTATTTATCTAGCACAAGATGGGGCGAAATATCTTTCCGACATTGGTATTCGTGGAGTCGGAATAGATACGCTTGGAATCGAAAGAAGCCAAGAAGGGCATCCAACACATAAAACATTATTTGCAAACGATATCATTATTATTGAAGGGCTTCGCTTAAAAGAAGTTGAACAAGGGGACTATTTTATGGTTGCTGCACCTTTAAAATTAACGGGTACAGATGCATCACCTGCAAGAGTGTTATTATTTGAAGGACTACAATAAAGTTCATTAATTGATAATCAAGTCCCGCCGGATGAATAGTTCCGGTGGGATTTTGTTGTTTGCGGCGACAAAATGTCTTTAATCTAGTGATGTGGTAAAGTGAAGTGAATATATAGGATAACAGGAAATGAACTTGTGAGAGGTGGTTTTTAGTATGAAACAGTGGACGAAAGAAATTAAAATTGATGCCCCTATTGAGCAAGTGTGGAAATATTTTGATGGGTCATTAGAAAATATGCAAAAGATTATGCCGCAAGTCGTTGGAAACGAACCTGTAAAAATAGTAGATGGAATGGTTGGAAGTATATATTTACAGAAATATAAAGAAGGTAAGCGCGTGATGGAGTACGATGTAGAGACGTTAGAGTATATAGACTCTATGAACGAGAAAAACCTGAAAATAGGGTTCACACTAGCTAATATGTTCGATATTACGGCTCGATTCGAACTGGTCAAGCTCGACGATCATAAAACTTCATTTAAATACACCGCGACGAATCGTCCATTAAAGTGGTTCGTGAAATTATTTTCACTGTTTGCTACAGACAAAGTAGTTGTTGAATTTGTGCAACGCGTAAAAAAAGTAGCTGAATCGGAAAACTAAACTTTTTACCAGTCACCAAAATTAGTTAATGGACCCAAAAATGAACGGACAAAAGCATTTTCAAATAATTTGCTGTAAATAGTGAAGGTCATCCCATCAGAAGTATCTACGAGGTGGGATGGCCTTCTCATTTTTACTTTGCTTGAACGTTCTTATTTTTTCGTATTCAAAGGTTTGATATTCGCTTCAATAGCCGCACGTTTACCTTCCAAAAATGGTGGTAGTGCAAGTGATTCACCCAATGTTTCTAGTGGCTCATCTGTTGCGAATCCAGGCCCATCTGTTGCAAGTTCGAATAGGATGCCATTTGGCTCGCGGAAATATAAAGAAGTGAAATAGAATCGTTCTACAATCCCAGAGTTTGGCAAGCGTGTACTGTTAATTTTATCAATCCATGCATGCAGTTCTTCTTCGTCGTCAACTCGGAAGGCTACATGGTGAACGCCACCTATCCCTTGAACCTCAGCAGGTAAATCTGTGCGTGGTTCAACGAACACTTCAGCTCCCGTTCCGCCTTCTCCGACTTCCATAACGATGATGTCATCTTGTCCTTCGACAAGTGCTGGAACGCGGTTCTTCTCCGTAAATCCAAGAATCTGAAGCGCTGCGATTGTCGGTTCAGGAGTGCGGACAGTTAGTCTAACTGGACCAAGCCCGGTTATCCCATACTCAACCGGAACAAGACTCTTATCCCATGGAGTTCCAGTTGCAGCGACTGTGTTTGTCTCATCGGATACAAGCGTCAATTGCTGACCTTCCGCATCTTCGAAGAAAATAACATTGCGACCAGCAAATTCTGAAATAGGTTCATGTTTAACGTTAAATTCAGTAAAGCGTTCAATCCAATAGTTCAACGCGTCGTTACTAGCTACACGAAGCGATGAGTTGGAAATGCTGCTGACGCCAGCTCTTTTTGGTCCAGCATTGGGGAAATCAAAGAATGTCAGTTCAGTTCCTGGATTCCCTTTTTCATCTCCGTAAAATAAATGATAAGCAGTTGTGTCGTCCTGATTCACTGTTTTTTTCACTAGCCTCATACCAAGTACCTCTGTGTAAAATTTAAAGTTATGTGCTGCGCTTCCTGTCATCGCAGTAAGATGGTGTATACCTTTTACGTTCATCTTTATCAATCCTCTCTGTGATAAAATCTTCATAATATTATCTTGAATTCAAGATAATATTACAGCGGCGGGATGAAATTGTCAAGTGATGTGCGCCTTCTGGGTTTCAATTTCCACACATATCTTTTATTTTTATCTTCATAGGTGTTCGTTAGGAATCTTCTTTAAACTGGAAAGAAACTACAAAAAAAGTGCGAACTATTTTTATGATTAGATAGCTTATTTACGAAGAAGTTGATATAATCTATATTATTAGAAAGTTATTTACGTACTTGGATAAATGAAGGGATATCGTTTAAGCGTTAAGGTAACGCTTATCTTGGTATTCCTTTTTAATCACATAATATACGGAAATAGCCCAATCAGCTGGCCTGAAAATTAGACATAGGGAGATGCACACATCATGACGAACCATGCAATTACAATCACTTTGAGTGAATCAAAAAAACAAAAACCACAAGCAGATCAATTAGAATTCGGAAGAGTGTTTACTGACCATATGTTTATAGCTGACTATTGTGAAGGGCAAGGCTGGACGGATCACAGAATCGTTCCATATGCGCCACTTGAGCTGGATCCGGCGGCAACTATTTTTCACTACGGTCAAACAATTTTTGAAGGGTTGAAAGCTTATGTAGGCAAAGAGGGGCAAGTTCTGTTATTTCGCCCTGAAGAAAACATGCGTCGCATGAACAAATCAAGTGATCGCTTATGCATGCCGGCTTTCAATGAAGAAATCGCAATCGAAGCTTTAGAAAAACTAATTACTATTGATAAGGACTGGATTCCTGGAACAGAAGGAACATCCCTGTACATAAGACCATTCATGGTTGCGACTGAACCCTATCTCGGCGTTTCACCATCGAAGAAATATAAATTCATTATTATCCTATCTCCTGTTGGATCGTATTATAAAGAAGGAATTCATCCGGTTAAAATTCTCGTTGAAAATGAGTATGTGCGTGCAGTAGAAGGCGGAACTGGTACAGCAAAAACGGCTGGTAACTACGCGTCCGGACTAAGAGCACAAGAAATAGCAAGCAAAAAAGGTTATTCACAAGTTCTTTGGCTTGATGGAGTTGAAAGAAAGTATATAGAAGAAGTAGGAAGCATGAACGTCTTCTTCAAAATTAATGGTGAAGTCATTACACCTGTTTTAAATGGCAGTATTTTAGAAGGGATTACGAGGAAGTCAATCCTTCAATTACTGAGACATTGGGACATTCCAGTTGTTGAACGTAAAATTTCTATGGAAGAACTTCGTTCGGCACACCAGGCAGGTATTTTAGAGGAAGCCTTCGGAACAGGAACAGCGGCAGTAGTTTCGCCAATTGGGGAACTTAATTGGGGCGATGACATAATGATCGTTAATAATAATGAAACCGGTGAATTATCTAAAATACTATATGAGACACTAACAGGTATTCAAACTGGTAAAGTGGAGGATCCATTCGGATGGGTAGTCGAAGTCACTGATACGGTAAAAGCATAACTGTTCCTTCTATAATAAAGTAAGAAAAGGGTAGCCCTTCCAAGGTGCTATCCTTTTCTTTTTGCACAGTCTGGAAAGTCCCGCATATAGTAGGGAAGCGCCTAGTATTCTTAACAGGCAATACCTAAATGCATAACGGAAGGGGATTGTGTGGATAAATCATCATCAAATCACAAACATGTCGTAGATGAAAACAGTAAGGATAAACAGTTGGAACAATTCCGTGTGAATAATGCAGGTACAAAAATGACGACAAATCAAGCACTGAAAGTGTCGAACGATGAGGAGTCATTGAAAGCGGGTATTCGTGGTCCGACATTAATGGAGGACTTCCATTTTAGGGAAAAAATAACCCATTTTGACCACGAGCGAATTCCAGAGCGGGTTGTACACGCCAGAGGATATGCAGCTCACGGAGTTTTCGAATTGTATGAATCCATGAAGGAGTTTACAAAAGCCAAGTTTCTACAAGAGCCCGGAACAAAAACACCGGTTTTCACTAGATTTTCAAATGTCGTAGGAAGCAAAGGTTCTGCGGATACTGTAAGGGATGTAAGAGGGTTTGCTGTTAAGTTCTATACGGAAGAAGGTAATTATGATCTTGTGGGCAATAATATTCCCGTCTTTTTCATCCAAGATGGGATTAAGTTCCCGGATCTTGTCCATGCGATACAGCCAGAACCGCATAACGAAATGCCGCAAGCTGCCTCTGCCCATGATACGTTTTGGGATTTCGTAGCTAACAATCAGGAATCAGCGCATATGGTCATGTGGCTGATGTCAGATCGGGCAATTCCAACTAGGTGGCGGATGATGGAAGGATTCGGTGTTCACACATTCCGATTCGTCAATGCGGAAGGCAAAGCGCGGTTTGTGAAGTTTCACTGGAAGCCTTTACTCGGCGTACATTCGCTTGTCTGGGATGAGGCGCAGAAAATTTCAGGAAAAGATCCGGACTTCCAGCGACGGGATTTATGGGAGTCAATTGAACATGGGAACTTTGCGGAGTATGAATTTGGCGTGCAGATGATTGATGAAAAAGATGAATTCATGTTCGATTTTGACGTGCTTGATGCAACTAAACTTTGGCCGGAAGAAATTGTTCCTGTAAAAATATTTGGCAAGATGACACTAAATCGTAATGTTGACAACGTCTTCGCCGAAACAGAGCAAGTTGCGTTCCACCCTGGCAATGTCGTACCTGGAATTGACTTTACGAATGATCCACTTCTACAAGGCAGATTGTTTTCTTATTTAGATACGCAGCTCATTCGTCTGGGGGGGCCGAATTTTACTGAAATCCCAATCAATCGTGCCGTCTGTCCATTCCATAATAATCAGCGAAATGGCTATAGTCGACAGAGAATTGACGTCGGCCAGGTAAGTTACCATAAAAATTCACTTGCTGATAATACACCGTCCACCTCAACTGCGAAGGAAGGCGGATTCGTCCATTACGCAGAAAAAGTGGAAGGGCGTATCATTCAAGCGAGAAGTGATTCGTTCAAAGATTTCTTTTCTCAGGCAAGGCTTTTTTGGAACAGTATGTCACCACCAGAGAAGCAGCATATCATTGATGCCTTCATCTTTGAAGTTGGAAAAGTACAAAGTCGTGACGTCAGACAGCAGGTCGTCGATATGTTCGTTCATGTTGATAAAGCTATGGCCGACATGGTGGCGGACGGCGTCGGAGTGAACCGTCCTACTGGTAAGCAAGTGAACGTCAAGGCCTCATCACCTGCACTCAGTCAGGCAAATACGACGAGAGTCCCTTACACATTGAAAGTCGGCGTACTGATTGGCAATGACTTTAATGGTGAAGAGGTGAAAAGAACTGTCAAAACGTTAAGGAAATATGGTGTTACTGTGGATATCGTTGGTGAAAAACTTGGCACAGTGAGAGGTGCTGATGGTCTTAATGTGATTGTTAATGAAACATTTCTTACAATGGATCCGGTGTTGTTTGATAGTTTATATGTTGTTGGCGGTACGGCTGAAAATCAAGCAAAGTTCAATTCGAATATCCAATACTTTATTAACGAATCGTTCAAGCATTATAAACCGATAGGATTTGCATCGACAGGCGCTCCTTTCTTCGACTTATCAAATGCAAAGGTGGGACCTGGAATTGTATTCGCGACCGATAATCCCAACTTCGATAATGAGTTTGTAACAGCAATCGCACAACAACGCTTCTGGGACAGAGAAATTTATTGAAGAATGACCGCTCCGGATTAGAATTAGGGGCGGTTTTTTCTTTATTCGTTTAACTAGTCTGAAATCATGTATACTAGTTTATAAAGAAGATAGGGGATGATTTCTTATGATAAAAGCGATTGTTTTTGATTTGGACGATACGTTACTGTGGGATAAAAAGAGCGTGGAAACGGCATTCCTAAAAACATGTGAATACGCGGCCCAAGTACATGATCTTAATCCCGCTGAACTTGAAGAAGCTGTTAGATTGGAAGCTAGAAAGCTTTACGAAACGTACGATACATATGATTTCACACAGATTATTGGCATTAACCCGTTTGAAGGCCTGTGGGGCACATTTGATGATGAAGGCGTTTATTTTC
This sequence comes from Sporosarcina sp. E16_3, assembly GCF_017347125.1. Classification (NCBI taxonomy): domain Bacteria; kingdom Bacillati; phylum Bacillota; class Bacilli; order Caryophanales; family Caryophanaceae; genus Sporosarcina; species Sporosarcina sp. E16_3. The sequence goes on along the minus strand of NZ_JADPRX010000031.1, from coordinate 40,640 downwards.
AAAAGATGAAAGCAATTGTCCCAGGCTATCGTAAAGAAGCATGGACAAATGGGCTACAGCGAATAGGTATAAATGATAAAAATCTTGGCAGCACGTTAGCGGAACTATTTCCACAGGAACGAAAAAAGCATCCTTTTCTATATGAAGAAACATTCAAAGTATTGGACCGTCTAAGAGATACATACAAACTCGTTCTCTTAACAAATGGTTCGCCAAGTTTACAACAAACGAAACTTGAAATTACATCTGCACTCGTCCCTTATTTTGACCAAATTATCATCTCAGGCGCATTTGGAATAGGGAAGCCCGATGCATCTATATTTCAACATGTCCTTGCTGAAAGCGGTGTAACTGCAGATGAAGCAATAATGGTAGGTGACAATCTAATGACCGATATCTTAGGGGCATCGCGTGTAGGAATGCGTTCCGTTTGGATTAACCGGGAGAATAAACTGCCAAGTGAAGAAGTTGTACCAACTTATGAAATTGATCATTTAGAGAAGCTATTTCCAATTCTTGAAGAGTTGACGAAGAAAGAAGCCGTACAGTAGGCAACCTATTTACTTTATAAGTTCCAAAAGTGGATTGATAAACTACTAACATTAAAAAACGAAAAGGCGTGCCTATTTGGTTAACGGATTCGATTGATGGGGAGAAAACATCGAGTAACAGCTCAATAGGGGACATAATTCGCATATGAATTGGTGTCTCCTATTTTGTTGTCTTATCAATGCTCTATTCAATTTGACATGTTTATTAGCATATCGATAGGCACGCAAATTGAATACACCACATAAATTTATGAGGTGTTGCTAAAACTAGTGCTAAAACTGAGGTCGTTCGTTTAATATAAAGCGAACTAATTTTGAAGGGATTTGGAGATTTTATGTTTAGTTAAATCTGTATATTGTGAAGGTTTACACTTAAACTAACGATGCAGTTTAGTTGAATAAAAAAGTATCTCAAATTTGGGATTTATAAACGTATAGAATATAAAGAAAGGGGCTGTGCTTATAATGAAAAGTAAAGGGATGTTAAAGTTTGTTATAAGTGTTTTCTCAGTTTTATTACTCTTGTCAGGGTGTTCAAGTAAACCTTCTTTAGATTTAGTCAGTTCAAAAGTCGAACTTAGAAATGATGAAGAGAGACTAGGGGGAGTCGGTATTACCTCAGGCGAAAAAAAGGGTGAAATTATAGTACCTATTGCGCTCAGTTATGATTTCGTTTTAAAAAATACTGGCAAAAAGAGCTTCGGGGAAACCAAGAAGTTAAATAAACAGAACTATGAATTTGATGATGGAATAAAAGTGAGTATTGAACCGAATGAAAAATTAAAGGCGGTTTCTGAAGAAGTAATGGGCATTAATATTTACGACGAGGAAGGGCATATAGGTTTGGGAAGGTCGATTTTGGCCGTTCTTGAGCCAAATCAAGAAGGAACATACACCTTTGATTATACTTTAGGAGCGTTAGAAAAAAATCCTGATCTAAAACTTGCCCCATCCTCCGAACAATTAGAAAAGTTGAAGGAACATGCCATGGATGCATTTTTAACTGTGTCTATCGAAGGTGAAGAAATCGCACGTTTTGACCTTAGTAATTCAGATTGAGTTACCTTAAACATCTTTTAATAAATACACTTTTCTTCTTAAACTAACGGTTGCTTTAGCAGAACAACGCTGTCATTAGAAAGCCTTTATTCTTATTCAACTAAAGAAGCAGGTTAGTTCAAGATGAAATTCGATTTTGAAAGATAAAATTAATGACCCTTTACGCACTTCGCAGAATTCTCATAGGTCAATCTAAAAACAAAGTTCCCATTGAATAAAAAAAACTCAGTAATATAAGAATGTTAAAATTAAGATACTTTAAGTCAGGGGGATAAAAAATGCATACAAATAAACGTTCATCAATTATTTTAGTAGCTTTAACAAACATTATTATCCTTTGTCTAACTCAATATTTATATGTTTTTATGAAGGGTGAAAAAATTGAATCAGATAATTTTCAACTCTTATATTTTCCTTTGATTATTGTGTCTGTTAATCTATCCCTCTGGTTTAGTAGATTTAGAATTAAATTCTATTTACATTGGATTTTTGCATACATAGGTTATTTTTGTTCCATTTTTATCTTTTATATTATTAATTATATTAATGTAGATACTTCGGAAGACTTTCTGCCTGGTGAAGCTTATTTCGATTTACTTTTAACTGTTGCTATATTTTCACCATTACAATTAATTATCTTGCTTTTTTTAAATGGCGTTACCAATATACTTTATAAAGGGTATTCCTATCTAATAAAAAGATAAGTCTAAACAAAAAAAAGTCCATCGGCTGCCTTTACAGGGCGCTTTTTCTTATTGAGTAATGGAGGTAACTACTTCCGTGAACGGGCGTTATGTTAACCTGGTGTGTATAGAGAATACAAACCCGTTCAGTGCTCGAATCGAGTTTCTTATTCAACTAACGGGGCAGTTTAGTGCAATAAGGCAAAAATTTTGAAGGAGTTGTCTAATTACATTTTTGTACAATATTGGAGGGGTGATTGAAACGTGTTAAAGACTACAAACTTGAAGAAAACTGTTTTCAAAATTTTAGTTTTTGTTATCATTTGTTTTGCATTTGAATACCAAAAGCCTATATTGACAACTGGGGAAGCTGAAGGTTATGCAGTTTTGTGTTTGAACGTTCCACCAAAAGAATTGGAAATAAAAGCTGTTAATATTACTTTTGATGACATTACACTGAAGAAATTGTCTATTGATAAAAAGAGTGGTTTTTTTAATCAATACACTAATAAACGCGATTTGAGTATAACTTTGAAAACAAAAAATGGAGAAGAACCAACCGTTAAAATTAATGCATATAATGGAAAATGCCTTGGAGTGACTGGTCCATTAAATTAACAGGATGTTCTGTTGCTTCTTATTTGAACTAACGGGGCAGGTTAGTTCAATAAGAAACGTCATATAAAGTTATCTGGTATATAATTGGAATATTGGAGGGGGATTATAATAAATAAACGAAGGGAAGCTACGCCTAAATTTTTAGTAGTGATATCCATTATTTTTGGCTTATTTGTAATTATTCAAAGCGTTCAAGTTATTTACACGCCCCATACATTTGTAAGAGTTGTTAACTTAATATCTACAATCTTTGTATCTGGAGCAATTGGTGCCTTTATTAGAGAAATATTTATTTTAAAAAAGAAAAAGTAAATATTAATAAAATTCTCCAACTAACGGGGTGCTTTAGTAAAATAAGGATAGTAAATATAAATCAAAAAACGTTCAGATTTTCTGAGCTATTTAATTTTTAACTTATACTTGAGGTGAAGAAAGTGTCTTTTAGGGTTGTCATCCAATTGGTTTTAGCATCAATACTGTTACTGTTTTCTACTGGGGCCGCGTGGTATGAAGGTAGCGCACTACTAGAGCATTCTTGGGAATGGAAGCATACAGCGATTTTTTCTGGAATAGTCAATGGACAAGTGGAGAACACAAGCGATATTCTACCCATTGATTATTTTTTATATGCTGCCAAATTTGCACCTTTATTTCCTTTGCTAATGTTGTTAAGTGGTACATATCTCATTATCCTTATGGGGTATATTTCATTCAAAAGTAACTATACGGGATTCATATATTACCTAACTTCTATTGGTGTTTTATTCTTGGTGTTAAGTGGTTTCGTGTCTAATTCTCCAACTAGCGGGTTGAAAATTATTTTCGCTAGTCTGTTGTTTATTGGTATTTTATTTCTGGTTATTGCGTTGGTTAGACTATATAGGGTGAAATTAAGAATCCCATTGAATCCGCTGCGGCGCTAGGGGATGCCTCCCGCCCTAAGCCAGGCAGCTTCGCTACCAGTCTGATGGCTTCGGCTACCCATGTAAGGCTCCTTCGCTCAGCTTATATAGGTATTTATTTGTCCAATATTTAGGGTATGAAAAACGCGTTTAAGGGGATTATTAAAATGAATTATAAATTACATTTTGAAATACCGGTAGTGAAAGAGAATGGAGAAAATGATTACTGGGTACCTTTGAGGAAATATTTTTTGGATCAATCGGACAATATTGAGATCCACTGCTGGAGTGTTGAAAGGGCTTTGATAGAAGAAATGGAATCAAGGGTCAAAGAATCCTATGAAATATCTACTGAAAATGGAATGACTATTTTCAAAGGAAATAAAACAGTGGAGATGCTTGATTATTTATTTACTAATTTAAACCGAAATAGTGACATCAAATGGTTTTCAATCTTTCTTAAAAAAATAAAACTTCAATTTTCAGTTCTGAACATAACGGAACGGAATACTTTGCGGACATGGTAAATGAAAAAGATATCAAATTTATCAAATCCATAATGCCAAAAAGAACGTCTTTTAATAAATATAAATAATCTATTGTGGAACTAATTAGATATCCCTTTTATTTATTATGTATTAATTTCATAGGCAGGGAATCAGGCACTGTTGTAGAAAAGTTAGCTGTGTAGTCATTTTGAGCGTTTGAAAGTTTATTTGTTCACTCACTATTTTTAATAAAGAAATATGGATAGAATCATCAGATGTTGTCTGATGACTCTATCCATTTGTTTAGTGACTATATATTCGGCACTATACTTCACCCGTATAACGAACAAATCTAGTGAAGGAGCGACACTAATGAAAGGCAGCCCAATATCGCCGCGTCCTGCGGCAAAGGCTGCACACCCGCATCCTGCAGGCGCCGAAGCAATAAGACCTAGGAGGGATGCAGTTCAATCCCTCCCCAGTGATCTTCTGCGGGCTTATTGCGTAAGGCCATCACCAAGCGACATAGCGGTGTTGGACGAACATTCCAATTGTTAAGTACCGGCTATATAAAATATTTAAATAAACCAAAATTATGCTTACAAATCAATCGCAATAACATCAAAGATATCTTCAAGCTCTTTCAAGCGTTCAACGTTTGCCTTCTCAACATGATTATCGACAGACAGCATCATGATTGCATTGCCGCCAACAGTGGACCGGCCAACTTGCATCGTTGCAATGTTGATGTTTTCGATTGCTAGTAATGTTCCGACTCTACCAATAGCACCGGGCTGGTCTTTATGTTTAATAAACAGTAAATGGCCATCAGGTTTTACGTCGACAAGGTTATCATCGACTTTGACGATGCGTGCACCTAAACCGTTCAGTAAAGTTCCTGCAACGCGTCTTACTCCATTCGTTGTCGATACTTCAACAGTAACTAAGTTTGAAAAACCTTTCGATGTAGAAGTTTTATGTTCATTGACCTTTATGCCGATACGGTCCGCCAAAAACTTAGCGTTAACATCATTGACATGTGTGCCAAGATTACGTTTCAATAGACCTTTCAGCGTGTTGCGTGTCAAAGGACGGACATCAGATTCAGCAAGTTGTCCTGAGTAATAAATGTTTACTTCCTCGATAACACCCTCTGCTAAATTGGATAGGAATACTCCTAACTTTTCAACTAAGTCAAAGAACGGCTCAACTTTAGCCAACGCTTCTTTTGAAACCGAAGGAAGATTAACTGGGTTTTGCACTGCACCGCCATTTAAGAATGTGACAACATCACGGCTAACATCAATTGCAACACTTTCTTGCGCTTCAATCGTACTTGCACCTAAGTGTGGAGTCGCGATGACTTCAGGGAGTGTCAGCAGTTTATGGCCAACAAATGGTTCTGTTTCAAAGACATCGAGTGCAGCTCCAGCGACTTTCTTCGATACAATTGCATCATATAATGCATCTTCATCAATAATTCCACCGCGTGCACAGTTAATAATTTGAACGCCGTCTTTCATCAAATTAAAGGCTTCTTTATTGATCATATGCCGCGTCTCTTTCAAAAGTGGAGTGTGGACAGTAATAAAGTCTGCTGCTCTTAGTACTTCTTCAACAGTTCCCGCGGTAATACCCATTTTCTTCGCTTTCTCTTCAGTTAAGAAAGGATCATAGGCAATGACATTCATTCGCTGTCCTTTTGCTCTTGCCGCAACTTCCGCACCGATACGACCAAGACCTACCACGCCGAGTGTCTTATTTTTTAATTCAACGCCAATGAATGATTTGCGGTCCCATTGTTGGTTTTTCAATGAATTGAAGGCTTGCGGAATTTTGCGTGCAAGGGACATTAGCATTGCAATTGTATGTTCAGCAGCGGAGTTCGTGTTGCCGTCCGGAGCATTGACGACAATAATTCCATGTTCAGTCGCCGCATCTAAATCGATATTATCGACGCCGACACCAGCACGTCCAATGATTTTTAGTTTCGTTGCTTTTTCAATAATTTCGCGCGTCACTTGTGTTTGACTGCGAACAAGTAAGGCATCGAAGTCGTGAATTTTCTCAGCTAATTCAGCAGCAGTATTTGTTGTGTCCACTACGATATTTAAGCCCTCAGCTTGTCTTAATGGGAAAATACCATCTTCACTTAACGGATCGCTAATTAGTATATTAAAAGTCATTTAGACCAACACTCCTTCGTTTAAGTAGACTTGTTGTGCAGCAGCAGTGCCTTTTCCTAATTCAATAGCTTTGCCGATTTTGAGTAAGCCGATTTCCATCGCACTAATCGTTTGAAGGACATCTGCCGGGGAACAGTACCCCATATGGCCGATGCGGAATATTTTACCACTTAAATGCTGTTGACCGCCTGCCACAATTAAACCGAACTCTTGTTTAATCACTTTTCTAAACGCTTCTGCATCGAAGTCTTCAGGTTTAACCGCTGTGACAGTAGGGGAGGCATCTTTATCACTCGTTAATAAAGGAATACCTAATGCCCGGAAAGCGGCGCGCGTCATGTTCATCATCAAAATATGGCGTGCATTTACTTGTTCGACTCCTTCTTTAGCGATAAGCTGAAGAACTTGTTCCAAGCCGAATAACAATGAAAGTGCAGGTGTGAAAGGGGTCGTATCTTTTAACAAATTGTCGCGATATCTTACTAAATCCATATAGTAGCGTGGTTGTGGATTATTTTCGATGATAGTCCAAGCGCGATCACTTACAGCGATAAAAGCTAGTCCTGCTGGTAGCATGAATGCTTTCTGAGAACCTGTTACTAAGACATCGATTCCCCAGTCATCCATTTTTGTTTCAACACCGCCAACGCAGGAAACGCCATCGACGACGATGAGTGCGTCTGACACTTCACGGACTGCCTGTGCGAGTTCCTTGATAGGATTTAATACGCCAGTCGAAGTCTCGCAATATGTAGAAAATACAGCTTTGATTTCAGGATGCTCTTGTAGATAGCATTTAATTTCTAGGGGATTCAGCGCTTCGCCCCATTCGACATTTAAGCTTTGAACCTTAATATTGTAAGCATCACAAATTTTTGAGAAACGTTCACCGAATGCGCCTGTAACAATGACTAATACCTCATCGCCAGGTTTCACAATATTGACAACAGCAGCTTCCAAACCAGCTGTTCCACTGCCTGTTAAAATAACAACATCTTGTGTCGTGCCGAAAATCCGTTGCAGACCCGGTGCGATATTTTTAAGCATATTCGATGTCTCTTGTCCTCGGTGGCCAATCATCGGTTGACTCATCGCTCGTTGTACACTTGGTGGGATAGGGCTTGGTCCTGGAATTCGTAGTAGCATTTGGTCTGGTAACATCTTCATTCTCCTCTCGATTTTGGGAATAAAAAAAGCCCTCCTCCCCTTACAAATAAATGTAAGGGGCGAAAAGCTGAAATACTCACGCGGTACCACCCTTTTTACTGTCAAAAAAAATAGACAGTCTTGGTTAGCATGCTTAACGCGCATGTGACGGATAAACCTACTAGATGTTTCAGTTTATCTATTCCAGAGTGCTACTTTACTGCGAAATCACTGATTTGCACCACCCATCAGCTCTCTTAAGATTTCAGTAAATAAAGTGTGTCTCCATCAAAATAGTTAGATTAGTTATGGAATTAGAACTAATCATAACAAATGAAATGCGAATGTCAAGTACCATTTTATCCGAAACTACGTTTTTCTGAGTCCAATTGGTAGAGGAATCTAGTTAGGAGCGGTATCCTTTCCTATAAGAACTAAATAAGGAGTGAGGACATTTGGTTGCTGATAAAATAAAAAAGTTCAATTCGATTCCACTTTCCGTTTTGGACCTTTCACCAATAAATGAAGGTAGCAATGCAACACAGTCCTTCAAAAATAGTGCGGAATTGGCACAGCATGTTGAGAAATTAGGATTCAATCGATACTGGTTCGCTGAGCATCACAATATGCCTGGCATTGGAAGTTCTGCAACATCGGTACTGATAGGTCATATTGCAGGAGTAACAAAACAAATTCGCGTCGGTTCGGGCGGTATTATGTTGCCTAACCATGCGCCACTTGTTATCGCCGAGCAGTTCGGTACACTTGAATCAATCTATCCGGGACGAATCGATTTGGGCCTTGGACGTGCGCCAGGTTCTGACCAAGCAACTGCTTATGCACTACGTCGCACATTACAAAGTACTGGTGACGATTTCCCAGAACAATTAGCCGAACTTCAGTCTTATTTTGAACCGGACAGATCTGCTCGTGTTCGCGCCTTTCCAGGTGAAGGACTTGATATCCCCATCTGGCTTCTTGGTTCGAGCGGCTTCAGTGCACAACTAGCAGCACAGAAAGGCTTACCATTTTCTTTCGCAAGTCACTTTGCACCTGCCTATACTTTGCAGGCATTGCAGTTATACCATCAAAATTTTAAGCCATCCAAGTTTTTGAAGGAACCGTATGCCATGCTTGGGATCAATGTCATCGCAGCGGAGACGGACGAAAAAGCGGAGTGGTTAGCAACTTCACAACAACTGCAATTCCTTGGAATCACTACGGGAATGCCGTCACAACTTAGACCACCCGTCGATAATATCGATGAGTTTTGGTCACCACAACAACGAGCATCTATTAAGCAAACACTTGATCCTCGTACAACAATTGTTGGCAGTCCCGAAACTGTTAAACGCAAGCTCGAAAGTTTCATTCAAGAAACAAGGGCAAACGAGTTAATTATCAATACGCAAGTATATAGTCATGAAGATCGCTTGCGTTCATATAGCATAATTGCAGATATGATGGATTAAATAAGTGAAAGTCGCAACCTTTAATTAGGATTGCGGCTTTTTATTTTGAATAGTTATTTAATTTAGTAGATAATATGGTAAAATATAGACGATTGAAGTATATAGGGGGTAATGAGGTGGGCAATATGACAAAGACAGAGACGATTGTTGAAAACTACCATGGCATTGATGTTGCAGATCCTTTTCGCTGGCTCGAAAAGCCGGAAACTGTAGAGGTAAAGACTTGGATTGATGAGCAAAATGAAGCGACTCAAAACTACCTAGCAACGTATGCAGAACGGGAAAAAGTAAAAGAGAAATTAACGAAATCCTGGAATGATCCTAAATACTCCGTTCCGCAAAAAGAGGGGGACTATTATTATATTCATAAAAATAATGGACTACAAAACCAAGCTGTTTTTTATCGGACAAAGGATTTATCGACAGATGAGCTTGAGGTCATTATTGACCCGAATACGTTAAATGAAGAAGGAACAGCGGCTATAACAAATCTTGCGTTTACGAAAGATGGGAATCGCTTGGCTTATGGCGTTTCAATGAACGGAAGTGATTGGCAGGAAATTCGAATCCGCAATTTACAGTCGGGCATAGACGAGTCTGACGTTATCAAATGGTGTAAGTTCAGCAGTATAGCATGGAATGAAGAAGGAAGCGGGTTTTATTATAATCGATTCCCTGAACCCGGGACGGTAGATTCTGAAGATGAGAGTAACTATAATCGTGTGTATTGGCATACGGTTGGCACAGTCCAAGCTGAGGACGTTTTGGCGTATGAGGACACTGAGGATAAAGAATTATCTTTTAATCCAATGTACTCTGATGATTATTGTTATTTGATTTTATCAGTATGGAAAGGAACAGAAAATAAGAGCCGGATCTATTATCGTGATGAACAAGCCGATGCAGGATTTGTTCACTTACTTGCTGACGATGATGGGGAATATTCGTTTATTGGAAATGAAGGGAAGCTCTTTTATTTCACAACAAATTATGGTGCTTCTAAGGAAAAAATTATTGCTGTCCATTTGGATAAACCGGGGAAAGAGCATTGGGTTGATATCATTTCCGAACAGGAAGACGTACTTACATTCGCAAAAATCATTAACGAGCAATTTGTCGTTTGCTATTTGCAGAATGCCCATTACAAACTACGTATTTATGACTTAGAGGGGCAGTTACAAAAAGAAGTGCCTCTTCCTAATTACATTTCATTATCTGGCGTGACCGGTAAGAAAACAGCGTCAACGATGTTCATAGGCTACACTTCTTACTTGGTGCCGACAACCATAGCACGCTATGATTTTGAAAAGGATGAATTGGATACTGTCTTCGATACGTCGGAGCTGTTTGAAACAGCTGGTTTTGAGACTACTCAAGTATTTTATCCATCCAAAGATGGTACGCATATTCCGATGTTCCTAACGCATCGAAAAGGGTTGGAATTGACGGGTGATAATCCTGTTTTGTTGTATGGCTATGGCGGTTTTAATGTTAGCTTGACTCCGGCTTTTTCTCCATCACAGCGTATGTGGATTGAGGCGGGCGGCGTGTATGCGGTTGCGAATTTACGTGGTGGTGGGGAGTTCGGTACGAAGTGGTACAAAGCGGGGACGTTGGGGCAAAAGCAGAATGTCTTCGACGACTTTATTGCCGCGGCGGTGTGGTTGATTGAACAAAACTATACGAACAGCAAGAAACTCGCCATTATGGGCGGGAGTAATGGTGGATTGCTTGTTGCTACATGCATCACTCAGCGGCCTGATCTATATGGGGCGGCACTTTGTCTCGTTCCTGTCACTGATATGTTGCGTTATCATAAATTTACCGTGGGACGCTATTGGGTGACCGATTATGGAAATGCTGAAACAAACAAGGAACAATTTGAGTTCATGTACAAGTATTCTCCGCTTCACAATGTCAAAGAAGGAATCGAGTATCCGCCGACACTTGTTACGACAGCTGATACGGATGACCGTGTAGTTCCGTGGCATGCGACGAAATTTGCGGCAACATTGCAAGCATCACAACAAGGAAATAACCCAATCCTTCTGCGAGTGGAAAAGAATGCTGGTCATGGAATGGGTAAACCGACAGTTAAGATCATCGAAGAGCAGACAGATATGTATTCGTTCTTGTTTAAAACATTGGAGATTGAAATTTAATTTAGGCAAGTACCGAAACAAAAGTAACGAGTTCTTTTGATAGAGAAACTACAGATCTATTCGCTATAGCGGGTAGGTCCTAGTTTTGATGGTGTATGCATTTCTATGGTTTTTTCAATAAAAAGGTAACAGATTTAAGGTGGATTTCACGGGGGGAACCTTCAGAGTTATTTGAAACTAGTAGTGATTTACAACCTATATAAATTCTTGAGGTGAGTTGGAAATGGTTTCACTTTTTCTTTTTTATTTAATAGGAATACCTGTTTCCGTGCTTTTACATGAGGTGGGTCACGCAATGGGCGTAATAATATTTACAAAAGAAAAACCGCATGTATATCTTGGTTCCGCAAATGATTCAAATAAGAAAAACTTTCAAATTGGAAGGATACAATTCCACATGAATTGGGCATATTTTGGTTTCTGTGCCGTGAACAACAAGACAGACTTCTCGAAATTTCAAAACATCATGTTTTTCATAGGTGGGCCAATCGTCTCTCTGGTGCTGTTTGTTACCGCTTATCTTGCGATGGCAGAAGTAACACATTTTGAAACCAAGAACTTTCTAAATGGAATTGTTTACTGTAATCTCTTCATGTTTATCTGCACGATTATTCCCATTAGATACCCAAAATGGTGGAAACCTTATGCGGGACTTCCTTCGGATGGTTATCAAATTCTTATGTTATTAAAAAGGGGAATTAATTAAAGATAGGGTTGGTAAGAACGATGGAATCTGCGGCTAAACTGTGATAAGGTTGCGGTTTTTCGTATAATTTATTGTTCGTTTTTTTATTAAACTCTGCATCACTTTTAAAGTCAGTTTGACAGTTTTAATAGAATTGAGGGGTGGAATTTTGAAAGATAGACATTTATTTTTATTTGGAGGAAGTCCGCCGTTTGGTAAAATTCTTGGAAGAAAGTTTGCAAACCTTTCCTTAAACGATAATGGGAAGGTAGCGATTTTATTTATTGAAAAAGATGGCTGGGAAGATTATATGAAAAAATATAAAAGTGTTTTGGAGGAAAATGGTTTAGTTCAAGTTACTTATCTACCACTTTCTTCGAAACCTTCAAAAAGCACCATAGAGGAGCTGATTTCTTGCACTGGAATAATTATTTGTGGAGGAGAAACGGAGCTTTATCATAACTATATCGTTGAGACATTAATGGCTAAACATATTAGAGAAATGTATGAACAGGGCGTTCCGGTATCAGGATTTTCAGCGGGTGCTTTAATTTGTCCCAAAAACTGCGTGATACCCCCAATAGATAACACGGAAAATAAGCATCTATTTCTCAATGGACTTGGGCTAATAAAGAATTGTTGTATAAGTGTTCATTTCACTAAATGGGATGAAGAAGAAAACTTGAAAACTGCTTTAGCTAGAACCCAGTTATCAATAGGTTATGGAATTGATGATGAAGCAGGAATCTATTTTAAAAATGAAACACTTTCACTAACGGAAGGGAAAATAATTAATTTCGTTATTGACTAAAAAAGTGCCCCTTTACTTGAAGAAGAAACCGGAAAATTGGCATTTAGGTGAGAAGGGGGCGGGGTTTTTTAAGATGAAACGTATTCGAAAATAAAAAGCATCGATGTGATTACCGATGCTTTCCGCTTAATTCATTTTTGCTTGTCTTGTCGTTCCCAAATTCTAAGCGAAGGATACGGATCAAAAGCCCATTCTGTTCGACCGTTATATTTGTACATCCCATAGTGGAGATGAGGAGGGAATCGGCCGGACGTCCCTGCTTTTCCGTAACCTGAGCTTCCTACTGAACCAATGATGGTCTTTGGCTCAACGATGTCGCCTTCTTTCAAGTCTTTATTGAAATAAGCTAAATGGGCAAAATAATGGTACGTATTATGGGTGTCACGAATGCCGACCCTCCAACCTCCGAAGTCATTCCACCCCATTATTTCGATAACCCCGTAAGATGTGGCTCGAACTGGGGTACCATATCCGGCGAATAAATCGGTCCCCTCATGAATCCTTCTGCCACCCCACCCTCTGCTAGCACCCCATGTCCCTTTGTAACTGTAATTGTAATTAGTTGGAACAGGAAAGGCATGTTCATCCAAGTCCAGCGTTTCAAAGCGCTTATATAGTTTTGCGATTGTCATTATTTGTTTAACTGTGTCCTCGCGCTGGTAATAATCCCATATCGCCAACTTGAAATCTTCCTCGGCTTGCCCATATGCGCTTAAATAAGTTGCCATTGTATAGAGAATGTCTTCTGCAACGTTTGGATCAGCTAACCCGTCATCATTGCCGTCGAGTCCATTCCCGTCAAAGTAGGCAATCGATTCAGCAAGGATGTCCCGTTTATCGGGGTTTAGTGGACCTGTCCAATAATCATCAGAAAATTGAATGGAGATGGATCCTTCTTTCTTCGGAATATCCGTTCGAACTTGTTGGATGTTACGTTCAAATTGATCAACGGCCGCTAAATAATACCAAGGGACAGTAACGTTTTCAAAACGTAAATATAGACGCATTCGTTCATCTAGGATATTTTCTTTTGTCGGCTCCTCTTTTGCCGAAACAACCGTCAAAAACAAAAATGACCATGCAATGACATACATCGGTAAGATAAACCAGTGACGCACGAAAAAACCTCCTCTTTATACATATGTTATTTAGAATTCCCCAATTGGATTTATTCATGAGTGTATTTCTGGAAAAACAATTCAGAATTGAACTTGTGTAGACTTGGTCACTGTCCCTTTAAAGATTGGCGTATATTAATGTTTTCCTTACACATAATACAATTGAATTCCATTACGCAAGTGGAGAGAAAGGGAGAGATAAATTGGGTATTTTAAATGGTGAACCAAAAGATGAACCATTGCACTATGGTGAAGTACTAGGATCATGGGCATTTGTTGGGGCAAATAATGGGCTAATCAGTGCTTATGAAGGATTTGTTAATCATGCAGGTGACGAGGAGCTTATCGAACTTTTAAAAGAAGCAATAAAAACGATGAAATCGGAAAACAAACAACTTGAAAACATTTTAAAAGAGAATGGAATTGCATTGCCACCGTCATTGCCAGAGCGTCCAAAAGCGAATGCGGAGGATATACCGGTTGGTGCAAGGTTTATGGATCCTGAAATCAGCGGTGCCATCTCGATAAATGTCGGACAAGCTCTCGTGTCTTGCAGTCAAGTGATGGGGCAATGCCTGCGTGAAGACATTGCAATGTTGTTCGGGAAATTCCATACGGATAAAATGCTGTTCGGTTTTAAATTATTAAGAATGAACAAAGAAAAAGGCTGGATTATTCCGCCCCCGCTCCATAAGGGTTCTCCCAGTCAGTAACGAAACGAAAAGGACTTTGTCATTAAGTTGACAAGGTCCTTTTCATATTGCGTAATGAAAGTCTTATATGGTAAGCTATTCCATAAAACTTCAAGAGGGATGATTCAGATGATTCGACAGCTTATGGAAGAAGACAGGAGAGTTACATTGAATTTCGTTTCTCAGAAGGCGGCGGAAAATCTTTTTATCATAGGGGATATTGAAGCGTATGGATTTACTAATCCGATTCAGAAACTATGGGGCGATTTTATCGAAGATGGTGAGTTACGGGGTATCTTATTAAAATATGATGGAAATTTCATTGTCTATGCGCCGGGGGAATTCGATGCAAAAGGGTTTGCTGAAATTATCAATCATGATGAAAAGTACGAGTTCATTTCAGGAATCGAGCAGATCGTTATTAAATTGGAACCGTATTTGACTAGTAAACCGTCAAATCCACGTGTACTTTATTATGCTAAATGTGAGCATGCTAAAGATTTGCAAGAAGTTCCTGCACAAATTGAAGTGAAGAAAGCTACGCCCGATGACGCGGAACGAATAATCGATCAAATGTATGGAATACCCGAATTTGCTACGAGAACGTTCAGTGTTGAACATAAACGTGAGTCAATTAGTAATAAATCTGCGCGGACGTACTTCATCGAAGAGGATGGGCGGTTAATAAGTTCCGCATCGAGCACAGCGGAAAACAGCCAATCTGCCATGATTGTTGGCGTCGGTACATTGTCAGGATACGAGAAAAAAGGGTTAGCTTCGTTTTGTATGTCTGTACTTTGTGCCGAACTGCTTGATGAGGGTAAGATGCTCTGTCTTTTCTATGATAATCCTGCTGCAGGCTCCATCTATAAACGAATTGGTTTTGTCGATATTGGCAAATGGTGCATGTGGAGTTTCGAATAACAGAATGATCTAGTTGATATACGACTATAATTCACTGAAAATAGTAAATAGTGGCTTTGTTAATGATATAATAAAATCGTATTTGTTAACTAAAAATTAGGAGTGAATTCAAATGGAAAAACTACAATCAATGGAACAATTCGATAAACTGAAAAATGAGGAGAGAACAATGTTCATGTTTTCCGCAGATTGGTGCCCCGACTGTAGAGTAATTGAGCCGTTATTGCCTGGAATCCAAGCAGATTATCCGGAATATAGTTTCATTCTTGTTGACCGTGATGAGTTTATAGATCTATGTGGAGACCTAGATATTTTTGGAATTCCAAGTTTTATCGCATTCCATAGCGGTGTTGAAGCGGGTCGTTTTGTGAGCAAGGACCGCAAATCGCAAACGGAAATCGAAGAATTTATTAACAGTCTTTCCGCTTAAATTAAGGGAAGGTACCGTTCGTCGAAAGGGATATTCCTTGGCAGCTATATTTTTTTCATGAGGACTAGAGGGAAGGGTATGTGCAAACTATACGGGTGCGTAAGAATATATTAGTTAACAGGGGGATTAGTGGATGAAACCAATTATTGGAATAACGACGGATTTTGAAGAAGACGGTAGAAATATATTAAAAAACACATATGTACAGGCAGTTATTCGGGCGGGTGGATTGCCTATGATTATTCCAGTTGGGTTGGAGGAAGACGTTGATCAATTGGTCGAAATGCTTGATGGTCTTCTATTGTCTGGGGGAAATGACATCAATCCGATGTTGTTTAATGAGGAACCACATGCGCATCTTGGAGAAGTTTCACCAAGCAGAGATTCAAGCGAGCTGGAACTTGCGCGTCAAATGCTCAAAACGGGAAAACCGATTCTTGGCATTTGTAGAGGGCTGCAAGTACTGAACGTCGCAGTTGGTGGAACATTATACCAAGATCTTCATAAACAAAACGATGGGCCAATTCTTCAACACATACAAAAAGCACCCAACACGCATTCTTCCCATTATGTTCAAGTAGAAAAAGGAAGTTTGCTTGAATCGATTGCGGGAAGTGAACGCATTCAGGTGAATTCGTATCATCATCAATCACTAAAGGATGTACCGTCATTTTTCAAAGTTACTGGTGTAGCGAGCGATGGTATTGTGGAGGCAATTGAAAGTACGGACGAACAATTTGTATTCGGCGTTCAATGGC
Organism: Sporosarcina sp. E16_3; assembly: GCF_017347125.1. NCBI lineage: Bacteria > Bacillati > Bacillota > Bacilli > Caryophanales > Caryophanaceae > Sporosarcina > Sporosarcina sp. E16_3. The sequence goes on along the minus strand of NZ_JADPRX010000031.1, from coordinate 23,955 downwards.
ATCCTGAAGCATTATCGGAAAAAGGGGATGCTGTGTCCTTACGAATATTTGAAAGATTTATTAGCGCGTGTGCTAATTAAGGATAACGCCGTCAATAGAATGTATGAATAGAAAAAGCTGGGCTTGCTTAGCTTTTTCTATCCAAATAAATCATCATTTTCTCGGGGTAATCAGTAAATAGTGCGGTGACACCGACTTTCCTTAGTACTTTCGCGTACTTTTCTTCATTAACAGTGAAGACACGAACAGCAACCCCTTCATCTACGACTTTCCTCATAGATGGACGGACAGCGGATGGTAATGAAATATGGAGTGCATCGGCAGGGATAGTACGCATATAATCGAGCGGATCGACTAATACTTCCATGAACAAAGCGGCAGTTTCGATGTGTGGTGCAATTTTTTTCACCGCTCGAACAGCTTCATGATCGAATGATGAAATAACGACACGTGAATCGAGTTTCATCTTCTGAACCATTGCAACAACTTTCTCCGGCATCCCCTCGTAAGGAAAAATATCCGATTTTAGTTCGATATTCAGATGGTGAGAAGTCTCCAAGAAAACTTCGAGTACTTCATGTAAAGTCGGTATAAGTTCACCACGGAATTCATCGGAAAACCAACCACCGAAATCAAACGACCTTAACTCCGCAAGTGTCATATCTTTCACGAAACCTTGGCCATTCGATGTTCTAGCTATTGTTTCATCATGAATGACAACCAGTTCACCGTCTTTTGTCAAATGAACATCAAATTCTACGCCGTAAATAGGAAGCCTGGCAGCTTCGTGGAAGGCGGCAAGTGAATTTTCTGGATGTGTGCCGGACGAACCGCGATGTGCATAAATATCCATTATTGAGACCACCATCCTTTTGTTGCTATTGTAATATGTGTTTAACAGCAACGCAATAATAAGTCCGATTAGAAAATGAAATTGGAAAAGGGATGCCCTCGATTGAGGACATCCCTTTGTTTTGTCAGGTAACACTATACTTTTGAATTTAATTTTTCATCCCGATAATTCGGGGAATAATTTCCATAGAAAGGATAAGCTTTCAGAGCCGCGGTCATTGTTCCACTGGGTGCTTTCTAACTTAAGCAACGTAAACCCTGCCTACTTTTACGTCCTTGCGACCCTTTAGTCGCGCCAGTGTGAATAAGTATTCTCAAAAACAGTACGTAGAATGCCAGATATTCAAATCTTAAGCATTACCTTATTGTTAACGGAACTATCATACCATGTAGTGCATAAAGTGTCAAGGAATCGGAATCCTCATTGCCATTCGTCCATTTGTTCTTCTTCCGCAATCACTTGCAAGTCGTCCGCGCTAATTGTTAGGACTTGATAATCGGAACGTTCCGCATACTTTTCGGCTGCCTTCTTCACGAACTTTGGTGAACCATCATTTTCTTCATCATAGACAATGAGTATTCCATCAGAATTACGCATGAAAAATTTATCTTTTTCAATAAATTGCCATGGAGCTTCATAGGGCCTTTTCGTAAGACTCGTATGATAGTCTGCTTTAGCGATGAGGGTATGATACTTTTCCTTTTTCATATCGTTCCAATTTTTCTCTTGGTCTGTAAAAGGAGTAATAACGGCATATTTCAAATCTGTATATTCTTTTTTCAAATCAATAACGACCTCGGCTGCCCATGCTTCGATTCCTAGTTGCCCGCTAATAATTACCCACTCCAACCCATCGTCGAGTAAGGCTACGAGCCGTTTTTCTAATGCCTTCTTTATAAATCGGACGCCAGGATGCTTGTCATCGAATATGCCGAGTTCATGGGGTTTATAACCCGTGACCACCAATCGTTTGAGAATGTTGTCCGCCCCCTTCGAATTTATAATAAAAAAACCAGCTTCCAATGGAAACCAGTTTTGTTTAAATTATTAAAATAACAGCCGCCTTTGCCGTATGGTCTTAGAAAGTTTTAAACCACCACTTCTCCAAGTGGGTGTTCGCAGAAACAATCCTGTATGTCCCAGTTATCGAAAGAACTGGGTATGCCATTCCTGTTTCTAGGTAAAACTCCCGATTACAGCTTAAGGGTTAAAACTTAATATTTATACGCACAACGCAGCTTGTAAATATAGTGTACATCATCCGCTTTGTATTTTCAAATGAAATAGTTGGAAATCTATTGTGAACCAGCCGAAATGTTTCCGTGCTAGGAAACGCAACAACGCTTATACTAGTATAGTAAAGAATATAGCTGATAAAAGGAGGATAAGCATGACAGGGAAAACACACATCGTAGGAGGCATTGCAGCAAGTCTTGCTTATGCACAAATTACAAATTATGATCCGATTATAATGCTTGGGGCAGGGATAGTAGGCGCGTTACTTCCTGACATTTGTCATACAGGCAGTAAAATTGGACGGAAATTTAAGCTGTTATCAAAACTCATCAGTATGCTATTTGGACATCGTACATTTACACATAGTTTGTTGTTCTTAGTGATCATCGCCACGTTACTGAATTCATTTATTCCGAATGAGGCTGTGAAGGCAGGGGTTTTAGCGGGAATGGTGAGTCATTACATATTAGACATGGCAACGAAAAATGGTATTAAACTGCTTTTCCCACTTAGCATGACAGTACGCTTTCCGTTGACGACAAGAACCGGAAGCAAGGTAGAAAGCGCGGTGTTCAGTGTTCTAGCGCTTTTATCATTCTATTTTGGCTATGAAGCATTCAGTTATTATCTATAATTTAAGTCGTTTTCGAAAATAAAACGATGTCATAGCCCGCTTTTTGTTAGAATGGAAAGGGTGAAAGGGGGGCGTGAAAAATGGCAATACAAAAGTTTAGAAAAACGATCTTATTTGAATATATTCAAATCATCTTTGGTGCTGCACTCGTTGGTCTAGCCTTTAATATTTTCCTGTTACCTTCCAGGCTAGCGGCGGGCGGCGTTTCAGGGATTAGTACAATACTATATGAACTTTTCCAATTCAATCCGGCTTACGTTCAGTGGCTCATTAATATTCCGTTAATAATACTAGGGGTCTTGCTTGTCGGCAAGGAATTCAGTATGAAAACGCTTGTTGGGACGTTCTTTGTTCCGTTTGTCATCTGGCTCACGACTGACATAAAGCTTTCCGTAGACAATCCATTGTTAAGCGCTATTTACGGCGGGATCATGCTGGGTGTCGGACTCGGCATTGTATACAGGGCAAACGGCTCTACGGGCGGTACTGCTTTAATCGCTCAATTGGTCAAGAAATACACGGGTCTTTCGAGTGGTTTTTCGCAATTGCTCGTAGATGGACTAGTTGTGGTTACATCAGCATTCGTCTTCAATTTTGAACTTGCGCTTTACGCAATGATGGCGATTTATGTTACGAGCAAAGTAATCGATTTTGTTCAGTTGCAAACGTCGCCGACCAAATTGGTTCTCATCATTACGGATAAAGAAGAGAAAGTTCAAAGTATTATTAACAACGATATCAATCGCGGATTAACAAAAATTAAAACCATAGGCGGTTACTCCAATCAAGAAAAAACAATGATTTTATGTGTCGTTGAACAATCGGAAGCTGTTTACTTTAAGAAATTACTTCAAACACAAGAACCGACCTCATTTGTAATCTTCTTAAATGCATCGGAGATACTCGGTCGCGGCTTTTCTAGGGCGCAATATGATGAAGACGATGTGAAATGAAATCGAAAAAATGACCTGTTGCGGAAACTTTCGCATACAGGTCATTTTTAATAATTATAAAGGTTTTTTTACCTGATTTGTCGAAATAGACTGTATGTTGCAATCATTTGATTGATAGGAGGAATAGAAATGACGTACAAAGTGGAGCAAGTTGAGGATTTAAAGGCAATTGATATCTCTCATTTAGTGAAAGAAAGCGAAACGGAGGGGTACCGATTTTTAACACGACTAGTCAATGATTATGAGGATGGAACAAATACGTTCAACAAACCGGGTGAAGCACTGTTAGCTGTTCAAAATGAAGACGGTGAGGTAGTAGCGATCGGTGGGGTAAACCAATCACCTTTTTCCGAAGATACACAAGTTGCACGTTTGCAGCGGTTTTACGTTTTAGATGATGCCAGGCGGCAAGGTGTAGGCTCACTTTTACTGAAGGAAATTGTTGACCATTCACGCGATGCATTCAAAGAAGTAACAGTGCGGACAGAATCTTCAAAAGCAGATGCTTTTTATAGGGCCAATGGATTCGAATTGGATGACTCTGCTTCTGAGACGACACATTTAATGAAGTTGTAATAGGGATACTCCGTAGTCTACTCGAATAAATTCAATACCAGGTGCAGAAATGATTCCGGATCATATCTATGCCTGGTTAACTTTGTATTGTTTTTATTACGAAATATAGCATTGCTATGTCACAAAAGAATTGAGGTTTTTTTATGGAGAAATGGAAAACGATTAAGTCAGAATATCACTTTAAGACTCCTTTTGGAAACTTGAGGAAAGACACGTGTCAGCTTCCGAACGGGTCAATCATTGAAGATTATTTTGTCCACGAGTATGAGGATTGGGTAAATGCAGTTGTACTAACGAAAGATAATCGGGTCGTATTCGTGGAACAGTACCGTCATCCTGGTCAAGGATTTTATTTAGAAATTCCTGCTGGGAAAATTGAAGAGGGAGAGTCATATGAGGAGGGGATTTTGAGGGAGTTACGAGAAGAGACGGGTTTTATTTCGACGACGAAACCGATAAAACTAGGTGAATTCATGGTAAATCCGGCTACTCAAACAAATAGGGTTGTCACCTTTCTAATAGTAGATGCTTTCAAAGAATATGATCAGGAATTGGACGAAACGGAAGAAATAGAAGTGAAACTCATTCCTTTAGATGAAATAGATGAGATGATCCGCGGACAACAAATAACTCAACTTTTTTCAGTTAGTGCCTATTATATGGCTAAAGATCTGTTGAATAATTCATTTGTCTTGTCTTCAGAAAAGAGGTGAGTGAATGAAACGTAATGATCATGCACTAGTCATTGGTGGTACGGGGATGCTTGCGGGAGTGTGTATTCATCTTGCACGTGAAGACTATTCTGTTTCTGTCATTGGGCGTACATTGTCGAAGTTTAAACGATTGATAGTAGAGAGTCCACCAAATTCTATATTTCCACTTACGACTGATTACGACACAGATGATGTATATGTCGAAATTAATAAAGCGATTCGAGAACGCGGTCCGTTTGATCTTATTATCAGTTGGACACCAAATTACAGTATGCTTGAGCGGATTTGTGAAATGAATCCTGGAAAATCGCCGTTTCGTTTAGTCCATGTAAAGGGAAGCGGGCGGTATTTCCAAGACGAACCAATCCGGATTCCTAGTCTGTGCAGCTACCGAAAAGTCTTTTTAGGATTTGTAAAAGAAGAGAGTGGTTCACGCTGGCTCACACTTGATGAGATTGCGAATGGAGTTATTAAACAAATTGAGACAAATGAAGAGGTAAGGATAATAGGTCAAATCCATCCATATAAGGCACGGCCGAGATAACTTTTTCATAGCAATTTGTACGTTGAAATTAATATAAAGTGAGTGCGTTGATGCTGAAACGAAAATACGGAAGTAGGTATGATTTTGAAGCGAGTGATAGGAAGGGGTGTTTGAGATATTAATACGAAAAGCAGAGGTAGAGGATGCGGCAGGTATAGCGAAAGTCCAAGTGGATAGTTGGAGGACGACGTTCAAAGGGATTGTGCCGGATGATTTTTTGGAAGGCCTTTCATACGATAAACGGGAGCCTATTTGGAAGCGTGCAGTAATGGAGAATAATCTATACATAGCAGAAGATGAAAATGGTCATGTAATTGGATTTTCAGTAGGCGGAAAAGAACGTACCGGTAACTATGAAGCATTTCCAGGTGAATTATATTCAATTTTCATTTTGAAAGAACACCAGGGAACAGGAATTGGGCGATTACTGGTCAAATCAGTAGTTGACGATTTAAAGAAAAAGAAGTTATTTTCAATGCTCATTTGGGTCATAGAAGAAAATCCTGCTTGCCAATTTTATGAATTATTAGGTGGAAAGAAAATTGGTACTCGGGAAATTGAAATTGGGGGTAAGAAATTAAGAGAAATCGCATACGGATGGGATGATATATCCGATTATAAATAATAACTATATAAAGATTGTTTCTTTATGAAGCACGACCTAGAAAACATTTCGAGAGGAGGTTGTTTGAAATTTAAGGATATGACGACGCCTCATTTTGACCCGTTATTTCAGTCTTTTTACAACGATTAAAGGAGTGATTGAGATATTAATTCGAAAAGCAGAGGTAGAGGATGTAAAAGGAATTGCGAAAGTCCACGTGGATAGTTGGAGGACCACATACAAAGGAATTGTGCCGAATACTTTTTTAGATAACCTTTCCTACGGGCAGCGCGAGCTTACCTGGAAAAAGGGTATAAAAGAGAATAACGTATACATAGCAGAAAATGAGCATGGTCAAGTGGTAGGATTTTCTACAGGTGGCAAAGAACGTACCGGGAAATACGAAGCATATACAGGGGAATTATATGCGATTTATATCTTGAAAGAATCCCAAGGTAAAGGAATTGGGCGATTACTTGTCCAGTCTGTTGTGGATGACTTAATAGATAAGAATTTTAACTCGATGCTCATATGGGCGATAGATGAGAACCCAGCTTGCCGTTTCTATGAAACGCTTGGTGGAAAGAAAATTGACACTGATGAAATCGAAATTGAAGGCAAGAAGTTAAGTGAAGTTGCATATGGATGGGATGATATAGCTACTTATTTATAGTTGTATAACCATTTGTTCATTACGAATGGAATTCACTTAGGAATGGAATGTGAAAATGCGGAAGATGAAAAGAATTTTCAAGATTATTGTTCTTTCAATTATCATTCTTTTTGTTGTCATCATTTCGGGCTCTTGGGTTTATCATTCGACTGTTTTGAAAAAAGAAATTGCCTCAACTCCAGCGCCAGGAGTACTTGTTGACGTGGATGGTCATCAAATACATGTTTACACAGAAGGAGACGGAGTGCAAACGATTGTATTCCTTTCGGGTGCTGGGACGAGTGCGCCTACATTGGATTTCAAGCCGCTTTGGTCGGAACTATCTCCTACGTATACAATTGCGGTCGTGGAAAAAGCCGGATATGGTTGGAGCGATACAGCGGATGTATCAAGGGAGATTGATATCGTTCTTGAAGAAAACAGAACTGCGCTTCAGCTTGCGGGTGTTCAACCACCGTACGTTTTGGCCGCTCATTCAATGTCAGGATTGGAAGCCATCCGATGGACACAAAAGTACCCGGAAGAAGTAGAGGCGATTATCGGCCTTGACCCCGCGATTCCAGCTATTTACGAAGTCTTGCCACTTCCTTCGTTACCTTCAATACTAGCAGCCACAGCTTTCGCTCGCACCGGGATGATTAGGTTGGTTCCTTTTATCGTCAATAGTTCTTCAGCTATTGAATCAGGCTATTTGACAGCGGAGGATATTACGATGTATCGTTCGCTTTTCTATCGGAGGACGCTCACTTCCAACATGCTTGAAGAAGTGAAACAAGTCCAGGCGAACGCTGAAAAAGTCGACCAAGCTGAGATACCTTTTGAAGTTCCAATGTATTTCTTCATCTCAGATGGAAATGAAATCGGGATACCGAATTGGCGGGAGATGCTCTCTGATTATATTGGTCAACTTGACCGTGGTCAGTTTTTATATTTGAATGTCGGACATTATGTTCATGTGTGGGAACCTGAACTTATTGCAAATGAGATTGAAACATTTCTCATGCGTTAAGATTAGGCAAGTTATTTAATTTGGAAGGAATGATTATGTTGGGTGAACGATTTACAATCACGGATATAGAATGGGAAAAAGTATTGGGAAATTACTTCAAACAAGGTATACAAGGACCACTTGACGTATTTCCGAGTAAAGAAAAAAGAAAGTACATTATTGCCCAAGAAATAATTAAACAATTTGAAGTAGATAGAATGTATGTGGAAAAAGAAATAAATGACCTTTTGGCGACGATTTATCCTGAATTTTCCACAGTAAGACGATTTCTGATAGATTACCGTTTCATGACTCGAAGTTATGACGGCAGGCAGTACTGGATTGAAGGTTGATCACATGCAAATACATAGAAACATGGTACGGAAAGATGTTAGTTTGTTCGTTGAAAAGGTCTTTGGTGAGCATAACGATTTGATCCAGCTTTTTTGTACGAGTATGGAAAGTCATATGAATGAGGGGATTTATTCAATCGAAAATGTAAATGGAATGAAGGTCGCCGCTTCTACTCACTGTTCGATTTGGCATCCTCACTGCGTTTATGTACGTCTTGCCTATGATTTCAATTGTGTTGATGAAAGAGCAATTCAGTTCATTATTGAGTTCCTGAAAGATGAAGTTAAGAAACCATTATTTTTTTTGATCGACGATCGTTTTAGTCGTTTAGCTGAATTACTGGCGCAAAAGCATTTCCAATTAATTAGAAAAACAGATGTGGTTAATATCGATCCTGGAAGATTCTCTTCTGTAAAAGTTGATAGCGATAAAGAGGTTAAAACCGTTGAGCAGATTCTACATAACCCGCATTTACTGTCCAGCTTAATTGAGATATGCAAAAAAACATATACAGAGACTCATGTAGATAATCCAGTTGCTGATTTGTCCAATTTAAGTTGGGAAAAAGTTATTCTTGATGATCTTATCGGCTCAAGTAGTTATGTTGTAGTAAACGGAGATAGTATAATTGCTTTCAGTTTGATGTATGAGAGTGAAGAAAACAGTTGGGAGTTGGGTTGGATTGGCGTAGTCAATAGCGATGAAATGACTCTATTGAATCTCGTTTTGGATAAACAACTTCGCGATGCGAATGAACAAAAAATTACGTACATCGAAAAAGAAGTGGACTCAACATGTCCCTATTCACTGCATATTGTGAAGTCGCTATCCTATGATGTGTCGGAGACCTGGTATGCGTACGTACAAACATAAACTACTCGACAACTTTAACAGTTTTTCCATTAATCAAAGTTAGGATGAAAAGCATGACCACTACCATCACAATTACTCCACCAAGTGACATAAGAGATCTCGCAGTTTTTTTAGAAAAAATGAATAAAATTTCAAGTAGCCACGTCGGCTATTGTGGTGAAGCAGAAGAGGAAATCTATCAAACCCTTCTTCATGACTTCTCGGATTTAGATTTGTCTCAGTCCTTTGCAGTTGCCTATGAAAAAGGATGTATTGTCGGCGCCGTAGGGGTGGATATTGATAAAGCTGAATTTAGTGCGGAAGTATGGGGACCTTTTATTGACGATAAAATAGATGATCCAAATGTTATTGACGAGCTTTTGGCAGCAGTGATCTCCTATTCTTCAATTCAGCTAAAACATATTAGTTTTTTTCTGAATAAGAAAAATTCACGTGGAAAAGAATTTGTATTGAAACACGGTGGAGTTGAAAAAGGTCATCATGCAATTTTACTAGCCCGCCGCGACGAACTTGGGGAAGTTGATGTTGATGAATTAGAAAAATATAGCCCACCGTATGAACAAACTTTCTCTGCTCTTCATGAGGCTGAATTTCCTAGTACGTATTATAGCGCGCAAGAAATTCTTAGTCGTCAGAATGATATGAATCAGTTATTCATAATGACAAGTGGCGACCAGTGCATTAAGGGATATGTCTATATAGAGGCTCAACCACAACATAATGAGGGCTCGATTGAATATATTGCTGTTTCTATTCAAAATAGAAAACAAGGTGTTGGTGCAAAGTTAATGAAATTCGCATTAGTTAATCTTTTCTCGTTTAATGAAATAGAGAAAATTTCATTATGTGTGGAAAAAGAAAATGAGAGTGCCCTTAAACTATATCTAGCTGCCGGATTCAAAATGAGGCATGAACTTATACATTTCCAAACCACATTCCCAGGATTCGAGGAAGTATTTCATGATAATAAAAAATGAAGAGGATATTATTGCATCGATTCAAGAAGACAAATGGATGATGGGGCTATTGAAATGCGCTCAATCACTGAATTTACCCGATTGGTGGATCTGCGCCGGATTTATTCGATCTAAAATTTGGGACGTACAACACGGTTTCGACGAAAGGACGAGGATTCAAGATATTGACGTAATCTATTATGATCGAACTAATATGGAAAAGAGTTTGGAAAAGGAATACGAGGAAGCATTGAAAAGGCTTCTACCTGCAATCCCTTGGTCGGTCAAGAATCAGGCAAGAATGCATAGTGTTAATAATGTTTCACCCTATACCTCGTCTATTGATGCGATATCAAGTTTTCCTGAAACAGCAACAGCTTTAGGAGTGAAATTGGATGAAAGAAACAATGTCATATTAACAGCGCCTCATGGTATACATGACGTTGTTAATTTGAGAGTAAAACCTACCCCTTCTTTCTATGGGCAGAAAGAACAGATGAAGATTTATGATGAAAGAATTAGGGATAAGAATTGGCGAGCTGTATGGAACAAGGTTGAAATTATTTGATTGCATAGGGGGAATAGTGATGCTAGCAACAACTTTAGAAAGTTATCTCGATAATAGAATAACAAAGCTGTCAAAGGAAGTTAGGCAAGAGATGTTGAAGCAAATCGGAAATCCAGATAGTTATTTGCGTGACAGGTTAATCTATCAAAGCTTTGGAAAAATGATTGTTTCCAATCAATTAAATCCGGAAGAACTTCAGGCTTTACTTGAAGCGGTCGTACAGGAAGACTACCTATTTTACCGAATTGGCGATTCTGGAACCGATTCGGTTTTTACACGTTCTTTCTCTGCACTCGTCATTGCTGCGATTATTGAACATGATATCGAGAAAAAAGTAGTGAATCCTGATCTTGTTCTGCATGTAGCGAATAAGGTTATAAACTATATGATGGAAGAAAAAGACACTAGAGGTTTTGTCGATGGGAAAGGGTGGGCGCATGCTATTGCACATGGTGCTGATGCTTTGGACGCCTTGGCGAAACATTCCTTACTAAAAAAAGAGGATATCAGTCGAATTCTGCATGCAGTTCAACATTCCTTGTTCAGGCAAGTGGATTATTTGGATGAAGAGGAGGAACGCTTAGCTATAATAATAGCATCATTAATAAAGCATCAAGATAATGAAGCGGATATACGAGTATGGATTGAGGAGATGACTGGAATGGTCGAAACTCAAATGGATGAAAATAAAGGATCACTGGAAGCTTATCATTTTAAAAGAACAGTAAAGAACTTTTTGAAATCAGTTCATGTGATTTTGAGTTCGAAGGGAATCGGCAAGAAAGTAAACAGCGACGTTTTTGAAGTTCTCGAAAAATGGATGTATCTTCGTTAAGTGCCACCGCAATTATCTTTTCGAGACAATCAGCATACTATCTAAGGTAGCATAATGATACTCAGGAAAGGTGGAGACATATGTATTATCCTTATGCCCAACAAATGACCTGTCGGCAACAGCGAGTTATGACAGTTACTGGAATCGGGAGTCTTAAAATAACACCGGATATTGCTCAAATCCAGTTGGAAGTCAGTACGGAAAACAAACAGCTTAATCATGCACAAAAAGAAAATGCTTATGAAATGAATCAGGTTATCGATTCGTTACTGAAATTGGGAATTGACAGAGAGAATATACAAACGGTTTCTTACACTATAGTTCCCCAATACAACTATATTGAAGGCGAACAAGTATTTAGAGGATACGAAGTTACGAATGCGATTACAGTAAAAATCACAGATATTGATCAAGTTGGAAATGTTATAGATGTGGCTGTCCAGAATGGGGCAAATAGGGTATCAAATATTCAGTTCAAGGTTGAAAATGAACATTTGGACTATCAAAAAGCATTGAGCCTTGCACTAAAAAATGCTTTAGCCAAAGCGCAAACAATTGCTGGGACAATGCAGCTGCAACTTGATCCCCATCCAATTAAAATCGTTGAGGAATTAAGAGCAGAACCCGTTGCGTATCGAACATTTGCAGCGAAGGAAATGACTGGCTCCACACCGATTGAACAGGGACAGATTACGATTAGCGCTACGGTTAAAGTGCAATTTCAGTATTAAAATATCAGCGTAAAATAGATGGATATCATTTTACGCTGACAAAAAAATCGACATCAAAACGAATACTGACTAAAAGTTTAAGGAGTGAGGAAGTCATGGGAACTAAAAAACCTTCTAGTTACCAATCACCTATTGCGCGGATATTTGACAAGTTTTCACGGCAACAAGACGTATCGTTGATTTATGGTGAACCGATTAGTATTGAAAACAAAAAAGTCCTTCCGGTAGCAAAAATCAATTATGTTGTTGGTGGGGGTGGGGGATATTCTGGTGAAACAGGTGGTTCTTCAGTTGCACAAGGTGAGGGAGGCGGGGGGCATATCTCCGTCAAACCTTTAGGTGTCTACGAGATTGATGCGGAAAATGTGAAGTTCAGACCAATAATAGACTTCAAATTCACTTTAACCCTAGTTGCTGTATTTACGCTAGGCCTAGTTTGGTTATTGAAAAAGGCTCGCTGAAAATTTATTCGTATAGGGGGAATTATTGAATGTTGTATCGCAGAAAAACGTACACGATAGAACCGGCGATGTACGAAACGTTTACCCACTTTTTTCACACCTATTTGCTTCCGAATCAGCTGACGCATGGAGCGCAATTGGTTGGTCGGTGGGTCAATGAAGAACAGACGGAGATAATGGCAATGTGGTCATATGATAATAGGGCTCATTACGAGACAGTTGACATTGGCATTCGGGCATCGGAAATGCATGCCGAAGCTCAAAACTATCGAAAATCATTAGCCCCATTATTTATTTCATCAAACGAAGAATTTTTCACTTCTACGGGGGATTACGAACAATCTAAACAAATCGTTGCTGTTAGTGGCTACATTGTCAATGAGGAAGGACACGTATTATTGGTACGGAACAATCACCGGAATGATACATATGAAATGCCGGGTGGGCGACTTGAGCTTGGTGAAACCTTGAAAGAGGCGGTTAAACGGGAAGTGCTAGAAGAAACAGGTATCCACGCTGAAATCGGTGATATGACAGGCGTTTATCAAAATGTAACGTCGGGCGTCATCTGCATGGTTTTTCGGGGGAGAGCGATGTCAGGTGTACCGGCCGCGCAGCCTCCTGAAACGATTGACGCACAATTTGTTGACTTTGATAAAGAACAAGTAGAAGACTGGATAAAGCGCCCGCAATTTGCATCTAGAGTGGATGATGCTCGAAATGACGATCCGATTGCTTATGAAAGTTATGAAGTGAGACCATATCGACTGATTGAGCGCTCATGAATAATCTCTCTTGGGTTGGAAGTGAAGAGGACTTTGTCGATAAACGGGATGTTCGGTGGGTTAATCGTGTGGCGGTTGGTCGTTTTGGAGGTAATTCTTCAGCGGGACAAACCAAGAATGAAGATGGCTGCATTATTTGGCAAAATGGGGATTGGGAATTCGCAGCTATTTTGGATGCACATAAAAGTGCAGAAAGTGCGAAACTTGTCATTGACACAATTGAACAGCATAAAGAAGATTTTGTAGAAATTTTAGAAATGAAGGAATCTCTGGATTTTAAATATTTGGAAGTGATACTACTTAAAATTTTTCAATCCGAGAAATTTCTGGATAAATGCAGGCGTGTCACAGGAGAAACGGCTTGTCTCATCATTGTCAGGAAAGCTAATTATGTATGGTGGTTTTCCGTTGGAGATTGCCTAGCATATGTATTACACCAGGACCTGATAGCCCTGAACCAATTTCAACTCAATCAAAGGCAGTTCTTTGAGTGGATTGGTCAAGTGAATACGTTTGGGCAAGCAGTACCATGCTACACGTCGGGGACGAGGGAATTGAGAAGAGGGAACAACCTTATTTTATTGTCGACTGATGGTTTAGTGGAATGCCCGGGGGAACCTTTTTCGGATCCGTCAAATCTTGTTGCTACACTGAATGAAAAAGAGCTTGATGAAGGTATTTCGCAGCTGTTGATGGAAATCGAAAGACAGAATGTACGAGACAGTACAACAATTATTGCGTGGAATGTGGAAGTAGAAAAGGAAGGCAGCATCCCGAGCAATCATTTTGGGTGAAGGGGAAAATCGCAGAAGGAAAAGAATTTGAAATCACCTGAGTTAAATGAAATCAAAGCTCTTTATATCAGATATAGGCTAAGGATAAATAATTCCCCGCACAAGAATGATACTTATGCGAGGTCTTATCTTTTACATGGCGGTTTTCAGTAGATCTTCTTAAGAAAAGAATTCATTTTCTCTTCTTTTCATTTGCGTTCATTCGTTCGCGTTTTGGTTGCAGGGAACGGAGTTCAGCAAACTCGCGGGCCATTTCTTCTTTCATGTCAGCCGGTTTTATTTTTTGGTTTTTCGGCGTTTGTGGTAATGACCGTGCGTTATTTCCACCAGTTTTGTTGTCATCTCTTCCCATTCTAACAACTCCCTTCATTTTTTCATTGCCTCGTTAATATGGCTTTCTAAAGTAATATTATTCAGCAACTTTCATGTTGGATTAACGGGAAAATTAAAATAAATATATTTCTTGCGGTGATTATCATCAAAAAAGACGGTTTACAATAGTGGTTTTAATAGTATAATAGTAAATAATTGAATATTCTTATCAAGAGAAGCTGAGGGATATGGCCCTATGAAGCTTCAGCAACCTCTGACATTGTCAGGAAGGTGCTACCTCCAACAAGATTTTTTTCTTGAGAGATAAGAACAGAGAGCCAAAATAAACCCTCTTTTCTTGTTTTATAGAAAAGTGGGTTTTTTATGTTGAATAATGAGATTCAAACCAAAGCGAAAAGGGAGAGATGACAGATGCCGATCAACATACCAAAACAATTGCCAGCAGGGGAACTATTAAAGAAGGAAAAAATATTCGTGATGGATGAGGAACGCGCAACATCCCAAGATATACGTCCTATGAACATCGCTATTTTAAATTTAATGCCTGAAAAAGAAAGAACCGAGTTGCAGCTACTACGTCTATTAGGAAATACACCGCTACAAGTAAATATTACGTTTATGAACACGGCCACTCATGATTCAAAAAACGTTAGTAAAACACATTTAAATGCATTTTATACGACATTTGAACAAGTGAAACATCGTCGTTTCGACGGATTAATCATTACGGGTGCCCCAATAGAACATTTGGAATTTGAAGACGTTAATTACTGGAAAGAAATAACGGAGATTATGGAATGGTCAAAAGAACATGTAACTTCTGTTTTACATATTTGTTGGGGTGCTCAAGCGGCACTCTATCACCATTATGGAATCGAGAAATTTGAATTGCCGAAAAAATGTTCAGGCGTTTTTACGCATCGCCTATCCGATCCGACGATTAATCTTGCGCGTGGCTTTAATGATGAATTTAAAGCACCACATTCACGTTATACATCCGTTTCAACAGAGGAAATCGAAAATGAACCTCGTCTACACTTACTTGCCAAATCAGAGGATGCAGGGGCATTCATCGTCATCTCTAAAGACAATAAACATATTATGATTACAGGTCATTTGGAATATGATGCGGATACGCTGGCGGAAGAATATGCCCGTGATTTGCAAAAAGGAGTTGCCATTGATATCCCTGAAAACTATTTTCCAAATGATGATCCAAGCAAAGAACCATTGAATACGTGGCGCTCTCATACCCACCTGCTCTTCTCCAACTGGCTTAATTATTATGTGTATCAAGAAACACCTTATGAATGGGAATAACTACTTAATGACCCTTTTGTCGTGAATTGCATAAGCTAATACGATAAGGGGGTTATGAGGGATGGGGTTGTTTATAAACAGAAATGGGCACCCGGATGTTTTTAAAAATAATGTAGACATTTTAGGGATGAATCAAGAACACTACAAAATAGATCCATTAGCGGAATGGATGAAGGAACAGAGCGAAGCGACTCACTCAGTTGGCGATCAGTTCAATATCATGGAAACCTTACTTAAGCAACAGAAGAATTCACAATCCAATCAATTGAAATCAATCCATAATCGTTTGAATGAAATCAAGAAAAGTGATATCCGACATGAAAAATTTGGTATTGAGGTTATGGAATCATTAAAAAAAGTAGAAACAAAAAACGAAATGTTACAACGTACGTTAAAGCATGAGCGAATAATAAATCAAGAATTCATCGAGAAAGTGAATGAGGTCAGCCAGACAAATGAAGAAATTGTAAATCGTATGGAAACACTGACTTCTGCAAATGAGGAAATTGTGGTCAAAATGAATGAACAGTTAGATTACCAAAAGCTATTGTCCGAGCAAATATTGAAACAAAATGATGTACAAAAAGACATGATTAGTAGGTTGGACAACCAAGAAGGGATGCTAGGGAAAATAATAAGGCAACTGGATTATCTGCGCTTTGTCCTATTCGAGCGAACCCACTTTTTATCAGAGAAAATAGAGGGTAGCTATAACATGACGTCTTCATATATATCCAAATTATTGACTAGATCGGATCAAGTTTCAACGCGTCTAATGGCGAGCCAAAAGCAGGAAGAAACAGAGAAGAACGTTGATTAAAAGGGATGGCTATTTAATGATGAAAAACATCACCACTTTTAAGCAAGTCGAAAGTGAAAATCATGTACTTAGGCCAGATTAATTGTATTTTCAGTTATAAGTTCAGAGATTCAGCAGATATTCGCCGATCCTTGAATAGAATCTTAAGGACAACGGGATAATCGAATTGGAGGAGATTGGGTGACAAATCAAAATCGACATAATCAAAATCAACATTGGCATGAACATTATCAGAACCCACAATACCGAAGGATTACAATCAATCAGGCGATGGCCATTGCATTGGAACGTGTTCCAGGCCAGGTCGTAAAAGCGGAATTGGATTACGACGATGGAATGTTAGTATATGAAATTGACGTAAGAACGGCAGAAGGTTATAAGTATGAAGTGAAAATTGATGCGAATACAGGTGCAATCCTCAGAGTGAAACTAGATTAATAAAATAATATGTGAAAAGCCACGGATGGTAACGGATACCATTCGTGGCTTTCATTTTTTTATGTCATGGAAATTATGAAGATTTGTGGTTGTTATTACTGTCCAAGGCCTTCGGATTCCATAATTGCATCGACTTTTGCAATGGCATCTGCTTCATCTTCACCATCCGCCGCAATTGTAATAGTAGTGCCTGAAGCTACTCCAAGTGACATTACACCTAAAATGGATTTCAAATTCACTTTTTTACCTACGTATTCCAGTGTGATATCCGATGTAAAAGAACTGACCGCACTAACGAGAGTTGATGTTGGACGGGCATGTAAACCTGCAGTTCCTAAAATTGTATATTGCTTTTCTATCATTGTGTATTCCTCCTAATTAATAGTATCAATTTTTACATTATGAAAATTGTTGATTGGTTATGGAAGATTGTGATTGATTGTGAAGGTTGTTTAGAGTATTATGAGTTTAAAGCTAATTAGAGGTGGTGTTCATATGTTGACAAATGAACGATATGAATTAATTTTGCATTTATTGACTGAAAAAAAGACCGTTAAAATCCAAGAGTTGGTTGATGCAACATCCGCATCAGAGTCGACAATTCGCAGAGATTTGAATGATCTAGAAGACCTTAACAAATTGGATCGTATCCATGGAGGCGCTACTATAAGCGAGCGCATCACAAAAGAGCTTAGTATTTCCGATAAATCCTCCAAAAACCTTCAAGAGAAGATTCAGCTTGCCAATTATGCCGCCTCTTTTGTCCAGGAAGGGGATTGCATTTTTCTTGATGCAGGAACTACCACAATACAAATGATTCCTTATTTAAAGGATAAAAAAGTGACCGTTGTGACGAACGGATTGACACATGTTGATTTATTGATGGAACACGAAATAACGACTTACTTGACGGGGGGCTATATAAAGTCCCGCACGCGTGCACTTGTTGGACCTCAAACAATTCAAACGCTTGGCGATTATCAGTTTGACAAATGCTTTCTGGGCGTCAACGGTTTCCATCTGGAAATAGGATATACAACGCCGGATCCAGAAGAAGCCGCTGTTAAAAGACTTGCTGCTACTCTCTCGAGAAAAACATATGTCGTGGCGGATCATTCGAAATATAACAAAGTAAGTTTCGCTACTATTATGCCCCTCGATAAAGCCGTATTAATTGTAAGTGATTTCGAAAAACAAGCTATCAACTTATTGGAACAAAAGACCACACTAAAGGTGGGGAAATCATGATTTATACGTGCACAATCACACCCTCGCTTGATTATACTACCTATTTACCCGAATTCAGGAGCGGTAAACTGAACCGTTCTAAAGAAGTATATTACTATCCCGGAGGAAAAGGAATTAACGTGTCCCGTCTGTTACGACGATTAGGGGTTGACAACATCGCTTTAGGTTTTGTTGGCGGGTTCACAGGTGATTATATTCAACAATCTCTTCATCAAGAAGGGGTTCATACAGACTTTATCCAAACAGAAGAAATTACGCGTATCAATGTGAAAATCAAAGCCGATGAAGAAACTGAGTTAAATGGACCTGGTCCTGATATAACACTAGGACAGCAACAGCAATTGATAGCGCAAGTGCAGAAAATGAAAAAAGGTGATTGGTTCGTTCTTGCGGGTCGTCTTCCTGAATCAATAGCGAAGAGCTTTTTCAAGGATATCGCAACAATTTGTAATGACAATGGTGTCCGTTTCGTCCTAGATACATCGGGCCCTGCGTTAAAAGGCTTGATAGACATGAATCCATTTCTTATTAAACCTAACGCGCAAGAGCTTGGTGAATTGTTCGATACAGTAATCGTAAACAAACAGCAAGCACAGCATTACGCTAAGAAACTTGTTGAAAGAGGCGTTGGACATGTCATCGTTTCAATGGGCGGGGAAGGAGCGCTGCTGGTTACGAAAGAGGTTGCAGTTTTTGCGGAAGCGCCAAAAGGAAAAGTTGTGAATACAGTGGGGGCTGGTGATTCACTTGTATCCGGGTTTCTTGCATCCTTCACGAAAGAGGCAGATCCGATCAAGGCATTCCGGACGGGTGTTGCAAGCGGAAGTGCAACCGCTTTTAGAATGGATCTTTGTGAGAAAGAAGATGTACTAGCATTGCTGGATCAAGTGTTGATCAGTTCATTAGATGAAGGGGATGTGAAATGATGAAAATCACACAGTTATTGACTGAAGCTACAATTATTTTGGACGTGAAAGCGACATCGAAACAGGATATATTGACGGAACTGATCAATCAGTTCGATCGTGCAGGAAATTTGAGTGATAAAGGGGCATTTACAAAAGATATTTTGGCCCGTGAAGAGCAGGGCACAACAGGAATCGGTGATGGAATTGCAATTCCACATGCGAAATCTGCTGCGGTGAAGGTGCCTGGAATCGCATTCGGACGATCTTTACCAGGTATCGATTATGCATCGCTAGACGGTCAGCCGGCTCATCTGTTTTTCATGATTGCAGCCAGCGAAGGCGCAAACAACGATCATTTGGAAGCGCTATCAAGACTAGCTACGTTTTTGATGGATTCAAATTTTAGAGAGAAAGTTCTAAGTGCTACGTCAAAAACTGAAATTCTACGAGCGGTGAATGACAAGGAAATCGAGTTGGAAGGACCTGAAGAGATTAGTGAATCAGAATCAACTCTTTCGCCTACATCGAAAATACTTGCCGTTACTGCATGTCCAACGGGGATAGCACATACCTATATGGCGGCACAAAAGTTGACTGATAAAGCGAAAGAAATGGGCATTTCACTAAAAGTGGAAACGAACGGCTCATCCGGTGTGAAAAATCGATTGACAGATGCTGACATAGCGGAAGCGGATGCCATCATCGTTGCTGCAGATACTAAAGTGGAAATGGCTAGGTTTAATGGAAAGCCGGTCATACAGACTAAGGTCGGAAAGGCGATATATGAAACGGAAGAATTGCTGAATCGTGCAATCCTCAAAGATGCACCAATTTACAAACATGAAAAGTCTAAAGATGATAATGACACATCCGAAACCAAAAGTGGGTTTTATAAACACTTGATGAATGGTGTGTCTAACATGCTACCATTTGTTGTCGGTGGTGGAATTTTAATTGCGTTATCATTCTTCTGGGGTATTAATTCAAGTGACCCGAATAGTGCAGATTACAATGCATTCGCTGCAATGTTAAATACAATCGGCGGTGGAAATGCATTCTTCCTGATGGTCCCTGTGCTAGCAGGATTCATTGCGTCGAGTATCGCTGACCGTCCTGGATTTGCTCCTGGTATGGTCGGTGGATTAATCGCCATCACAGTTACAGGTGTGGACGGTGTTAGTGGCGGCTCTGGATTCCTAGGTGGAATCATTGCCGGTTTCCTAGCAGGGTATGTAACAGTTCTCGTTAAAAAAGCGTTTGCTGCACTACCTGATGCGCTTGAAGGCTTGAAACCGGTGTTGTTCTACCCTGTATTCAGCATCGCAATCACTGGACTAATCATGATGATGGTCAATCCTCCATTAACTAAATTATACACAGGGATGTCAGCATTTTTGGAAGGGCTTGGTGGAACAAACCAAGTGCTAGTGGGTATTTTATTAGGTGCAATGATGGCAATTGATATGGGAGGTCCGATTAATAAAGCCGCTTACACATTTGGTATTGCAATGCTCGATGCACAGAACTTTGGGTTCATTGCGACGGTCATGGCAGCGGGAATGGTGCCACCACTAGGGATGGCAATTGCAACAACATTGTTTAAAAAACGTTTTACAAAACAAGAGCGTGAAGCGGGGAAAACGGCTTACGTCCTTGGAGCTTGCTTTATAACGGAAGGTGTCATACCGTTTGCGGCGGCAGACCCTGCACGTGTCATCCCAGCATCTGTAGTGGGAGCTGCATTGGCTGGTGGACTTACGATGTTATTTGATATTGGTTTACGTGCACCACATGGCGGCGTTTTCGTTATGGGACTTGTCGATGGTGGAATTGGAAAAGTGTTACTATACGCATTGGCAATAGCCGCTGGTGCTTTAGTTACGGCTTTACTCGCAGGAGTATTGAAGAAGAACAAAATTCAAGCAATTTAAAAATGAAGGCTTTTCCAAAGGTCATTCTGACATTACTTTTGGAAGAGCTTTCTTTTGTTGTTAAATATAAAATTTAAGTCATCTATATGAATAGGCGATGAGGAATGGTGGAACACTTCTTTTATAGCGGAGGTGTGAACTTGGAAGACTTTTTTGAAGTGGACTTTTGGGAAATGATACTGAGGGCGACGGTTACATTTTTTGTCCTACTTATACTTGCGCGATTTATGGGGAAAAAACAAATTTCTCAGCTGACGTTTTTTCATTACGTAACCGGTATCACGATAGGTTCCATTGCAGGGGAAATCGCAGGAGTGTCCAAAGTCCCTCTTTTGGATGGACTTGTAGCAATGGTTTGGTGGGCATTCCTCACGATGCTTATGAGTTACATTGCATTTAAATCGAAAAAGGCTCGAATCATTCTTGATGATCAGCCTACTATCGTTGTATATGAAGGGAAAATAGTTGAAGATTCTTTGAAAAAGTTGCGTCTCCATTTAAATGATTTAAGTATGATGCTTCGCGAACAAAGTATTTTTTCAATCAAAGATGTTCATTATGCGATACTTGAAACAAACGGACAGTTAAGTGTCTTAAAAAAAGCAGGGCAAGAAGCTGCAACGAAAAAAGATGTAAATGCTCCTTCACAGGTGCCTAAATATATACCGACTGAAGTAATAGCAGAAGGGAAAATTACAGATAAGAATTTAACGGAGCTAAATTTGACGGAAGAATGGTTGTACGAACAATTGAAAAAGCAGGGTATTGGAAATGTCAAAAATATATTTTTTGCAGAAGTCCAAACAGATGGAAGTCTTCATGTAGATATGAAGGCTGATGGTGAAAAATAAGGAAAAGTGTCGCGAAAAGGATAGTGAACTTTTCTGCGACGCTTTTTAATGGGTTATTTACTATTATCGGACAGTACACATAAGAGCAGATACGCCTGACTCAATCGCAGCTTTACTTACCGCCTGTGTAACGGCTTTAACAACTCTTTCATCAAAAGGATCAGGAACAATATAATCATCGCGTAACTCGGATTCTTGAATCAATGATGCAATGGCGTAAGTTGCGGCCAGTTTCATGTTTTCATTTATTTCGGTTGCTCGGACATCCAGTGCCCCCCGGAAAATACCAGGAAACGCAAGCACATTGTTGACTTGATTGGGATAATCAGATCTGCCGGTTGCAATGACGCGAACTCCATATGCTTTTGCCAAAGCGGGTGCGATTTCGGGGTCCGGATTTGCCAAAGCAAAGACAATCGGATCGCTACTCATGCAGTCAATATGTTCCAACGTCAATATATTGGCAGCGGAAACACCTATGAATACGTCGGCATCTGTCATGGCAACTTGTAACGAGCCTGTTAAGCCAGAAGGATTTGTAATTTCAGCGATTTCATCTTTAGTAGGATTCATACCATTCGGGCGGCCTTTGTAAATAATACCTTTTGAATCGCAGATGACAATCTTCTTAAATCCAATATTCTTCAGATGTTTCACTATAGCAATTCCGGCAGCACCGGCACCATTAACGGCTATTTTAATGGAATCCATACTTTTTCCAACAACTTTCAACGCATTTAATAATCCAGCGGCAACAACGATAGCGGTACCATGCTGATCATCATGGAACACGGGGATATTGCACTCTTCACGCAATCTTTGTTCAATTTCGAAGCATCGCGGGGCAGATATGTCTTCCAAATTGATCCCGCCAAACGTCGGGCTGATTGCTTTGATTGTTTGCACGATGATATCAACATCTTTAGTGCCAAGACAGATTGGGAACGAGTCAATGTTAGCGTATCTCTTTAACAGCATCGCTTTCCCTTCCATGACGGGAAGTGCTGCTTCGGGTCCTATATCGCCTAATCCTAACACAGCAGTACCATCTGTAATTACTGCCACTAGATTCCCTTTGATTGTATAGTCGTATACCGCATAGGGGTTTTTTGCGATTTCTAAACATGGATCAGCTACCCCAGGAGAATAAGCTAGGCTGAGATCTACACTGTTTTCAAGTGGAACCTTTGATACTGTTTCCATTTTCCCTGTATGAATACGATGCATTTCTAAAGAAGACTTGTAACTACTCGTCATTAACCATACCCCATTCCACTCCGAATTTTTAATTGTTATTATAAGTTTTTACCATGAACTCGAAAATAACACAAGTCTGAAAATTCCGGACAATTTAAATGCTTGGAAATTGCAGCGCTTACATTAGCTTTGTTACAATGTTTATACTGAAAATATATTTTCCGATAAAAATTCAATAGTGTGATTGAATTGGTGGATTTATCAGACTTCGGTAAATTGGAGAACGGGGCGTAAAGAGAGTAAAAACATATATACTAATCATCTATCCAGCTGTCATGAAATTCAAAAAAGGATTTGTTGTGTAAAAGTATAAATTGAACGTATTGAAGAAACGTACATCCATTAATACGGATGTACGTTTCTTTTTTTAGGACATTGGCGCTTGCGCTTTTGATACTTCTAGGCTCGGAGGCGCCAGCCCCTCGAGTCGCTTCAGAATTGATGACAAAGGCAAAGAACGCCTTTACCATCAATTCCTCCAGCTGGGAGGGATTGAATTGCATCCCTCCTACTTTGTCGGGGCTAAACGGCGTCTTTCGCTTTTGATTACGTCTAGACTCCAGCGCCTAGAGGCTTGGGTCATAAGTCGGTCCGGCTTGCGGCAAAGAACGCCGCTTGGGCCTGCAGGATGCAGGTCATGCAGTAGTTGCGACACGACGTCGCGAACTTAGACTGCCTTCCTTTACCCGCCTTATGCCTGCCGCGGGCCTACAGGATG
>NZ_JADPRX010000030.1:0-51541 GCF_017347125.1 Sporosarcina sp. E16_3 | reverse complement strand
ACCTTGTGCTGGGCGAGTACCGCCTGTTGAGCCTTGTGATGGACGATTGCCGCCTGTTGAGCCTTGTGATGGGCGATTGCTGCTTGTCGAGCCTTGTGATGGGCGATTGCTGCCTGTCGAACCTTGTGATGGGCGAGTACCGCCTGTTGAGCCTTGTGATGGACGAGTAGTACCGCCTGTTGAGCCTTGCGCTGGGCGATTGCCGCCTGTCGAACCTTGTGATTGATTTGGAGCCATTTTTTGTTCAGCACCCTTCGTTTCTACTTTTGGCGCACTTTGTTTAGTGACATTGCCACTGAATTTACTATTCAGTTTTGTAATTGAATCATTATCCAATGTAGACATATGATTTGTGACACTTACATTTATCTTTCCAAGCTCATCAATAACTTCTTTACTCGTCCGATTCACTTGTTTCGCGTATTCGTGTACCCGTATTTTCGTCATTAGTCCACCCCCGGTTATATTCGTTGAGCAGCCCGGACACTTTTTTAGCAAAACCATTGTCCGTTAGCGCAAGTACGACCCGCGACTCTTTTCCAACTGCATGTCCAAGCTCTTCTCGATTCCCAAAAACATGCTTCTCAACGTTGTAAAACGTACTTTTATCTGTTAATTTTTTCATCGTATTTTTAGATGCGTCCTCTGAAATAATCACAAGACGCGCCTTGCCGGCACGAATCTCCCGAACAACCAAATCTTCACCCATAATAAGCATTCTTGCCCGCGCCGCCATGCCAAGCATTTGATAAATCTTTTTTGGATCTGTCATTTTAATGCCTCCCGGCGGATTGCGTGGAGAAGATCCTCGAATACTTGTTCAGGTACGGCCGTCCCAAGTTGACTTTCAATCGATCTGTTACGGCGCGCGGATTCAACTGCTTCTTCGGATTTTGACACATATGTCCCTCGGCCTGACTTCTTGCCAGTGAGATCGACTGAAACTTCCCCTTCTTTCGGGCGAACAATGCGGATCATTTCCTTTTTAGGAAACATATTGCCTGTCGCCGCACATTTACGCAGAGGAATTTTTTTCATGTTTGTCATGTGTACTCATCCTTCCTCTCAGTCTTCGTTTTCCGTATCCGTATACAGATCAATTGTTTCAGTTCCAACGGCTTCTGTCACTTCATCTTCAACGAAGTATGGATCGCTTTCGTTCGCGTCTTCATCCAATTGGACTTGTTCTATGATTAACGCACTAGTTGCTGACGGATAAATCCCAAGTTCCCGTGCATCCGTTTCGCTCTTAATGTCGATTTTCCAACCAGTCATTTTGGCAGCAAGTCTAGCGTTCTGACCACGTTTCCCGATAGCAAGTGACAATTGATAGTCAGGTACAACAACCGTTGTCGATCGATCTTCTTCATTCACCTGAACGTCAATTACTTTTGACGGGCTCAGTGCATTTGCTACGAATATAGCTGGATCCTCTGACCATTCGACGATATCGATTTTCTCGCCATTCAGTTCATTTGATATCGCTTGAACGCGGGCACCTCTTGCACCTACACATGACCCGACCGGATCTACTGCATCATTATTCGTATGAACTGAAATTTTAGAACGATCTCCCGCTTCTCGTGCAATCGATTTGATTTCAACGATGCCTTCAAAGATTTCAGGAACCTCAACTTCAAACAACCTGCGAAGAAGGCCAGGATGTGTTCTAGATACGAACACTTGCGGTCCACGTGATGTACGTTCAACTTTTGTAATATATACTTTGATACGATCATGAGGTTTATACGTTTCTGTCAGAATCTGTTCCCCTACTGGTAAAACAGCTTCGACTTTCCCAAGACCTACATACAAATTTCGTGCGTCAAGACGTTCAACAATACCGTTGACGATATCATCTTCCCTGTCGACGTACTCTTCATAGATGATGCCACGTTCCGCTTCCCTCACACGCTGCGTAACAACTTGCTTCGCAGTTTGTGCTGCAACACGACCAAAATCGCGTGGCGTCACTTCTTCTTCAACAACATCCTCCAGTTCATAAGATGGGTTGATTTTATGTGCATCTTCAAGACTGATTTGTAGACGCTCATCTTCGACTTCTTCGACAACGTCTTTTCTTGCATAAACTTTCATCGTTCCTTTATCAAGGTTCAAATCAACGCGCACATTTTGTGCCTGATTAAAATTGCGTTTATATGCGGTTACAAGTGCTGCTTCGATTGCTTCTACTAATACGTCCCTGGAAATGCCTTTTTGCTTTTCTAGGGCTGTCAATGCATCGAGTAGATCACTACTCATGTTAATCACTCCTACTATTCAATTATGCGGAAAAGTCGATTGCCAAACGGGCAAGTGCGATTTTATCCTGGCCGATTACAACCGTTAATTTTCTTGTCTTAATGCGCATTTCAACTTCTGCACCCTCGGGACCATATGCCAACAAATAACCTTCGAACTCTTTCATATCATTAATGGCTTCGTACGTTTTAATGAATACGAACTGTCCAATCGCTTTTTGAAAATCTTCTTCCTTCTTCAACGGACGCTCTGCACCTGGTGAAGATACTTCAAGAAAATAGTTTTGCGGAATTGGGTCAGTACGGTCAAGCTCTTCACTTAACTTTTCACTAACTTGAGAGCACTGATCAATATCGATGTTTCCGTTAGGCGTATCGATATAGACCCGTAAAAACCAGTCTCTTCCTTCTTTAACGAACTCTACATCGACAAGTTCCAATTCTAGTTCCTCAACAATTGGAATGGCGATTTTTGCGACTTCTTCCGTAATATTACTCATCTTAGCCCTCCCGAAATATTAATCAAATACGCCTCGGCGTATTTGCGCCCAGATTAAGTAGATTAATTTCACTACAAAATCCGTAGCATCCGCCGGAGGCTCTAATTTCACTTGATGAAAGCTTGAACTCCTACCAAATAAAATTAAAAAACAGTACAGAACAACAGAAAAGAGCGGGAAATCCCACTCTTTTTGCGCAAGACTATTACAAAAGTTGTTCCCATCATACCATACGATATTTGCTGGTGCAAACAAACCGAACAAGAAGGGTTCGGTTTGCTTGTATAATTCTAGCTCCCTTTGCGGAAATTATACAATAGATACCCAACAACGCACCCTATTGTAATTCAAAAAACATAGCGTAGATTCTAGAAGAGAGACAGCTGATTCGCATCAGGCATGCCTTCCAAACAACCTAACGAGTCCATATACTCGACAATCGTCTTCGAAACACGACCGCGCTGTTGGAAGTCTTCTTTCGAAAGAAACTCTCCGTCTTTCCTTGCTTCAACAATTGAATTCGCAACGTTCGTCCCAAGTGAAGGAACTGAATTGAATGGCGGAATTAGTGTATTGCCTTCAATAAGGAATGTTGTTGCGTCGGATTTATACAAATCTGGTCTTTCTAATGAAATACCGCGTTCCCACATTTCCAGCGCAATTTCAAGTACGGTGAGCAAGCTCTTTTCTTTCGGCGTTGCATCCAGCCCTTTTGCATTAATTTCTTTAACTTGCGCCCGTATCGACGCCGATCCCTTCGTCATGGTCAGTAGATCAAAGTCCGTTGCCCGTATTGTGAAGTATGTTGCATAGTACAAAATTGGGTGATGCACTTTGAAGTAGGCTATGCGCAGCGCCATCAATACATAGGCAGCCGCGTGCGCTTTCGGGAACATGTATTTAATCTTTTTACACGATTCGATATACCAGTTAGGCACGCTTTGAGCTTTCATTTCCGCTTCAAACTCCGGTGTCAATCCACGACCTTTACGGACAAATTCCATAATCTGAAATGCCATCGACGGATCTAATCCTTGATAGATTAAATACACCATAATATCATCACGACAACCGATAACATCTTTCAGTTCGCATGTTTTGTTTTGGATCAATTCCTGTGCATTGCCGAGCCAAACGTCCGTACCATGAGACAATCCAGAAATTTGAATCAGTTCCGAAAACGTCGACGGCTTCGTCTCTTCAAGCATCTGTCGAACGAATCTTGTCCCAAACTCAGGTACACCGAGCGTCCCCGTCTTACAACCGATTTGCTCCGGGGTGACCCCGAGCGAAGTTGTACCACTGAATAATTCCATAACCCCTTTATCATCCGGTGGAATCGTCAGTGGATCAATTCCAGATAAATCCTGCAACATTTTAATCATCGTCGGATCATCATGACCGAGAATATCGAGTTTCAATAAGTTATTGTCAATGGAATGGAAGTCAAAATGAGTCGTCTTCCAGCTCGAATTCAAATCATTCGCCGGAAACTGAATGGGTGTAAAATCAAAAATATCCATATCATCCGGAACAACGATTATTCCGCCGGGATGCTGCCCTGTATTCCGTTTAACGCCAGAACACCCTTGTACAAGTCGATCAATTTCAGCGCCGCGGAAGTTCAAGTTATTATCATTCATATAACCACGTACATAGCCGTAAGCCGTCTTCTCAGCGACAGTCCCTATCGTCCCCGCACGGTAAACAAAATCTTCACCGAACAGTTCCTTGGTATAATTATGGGCATGCGCTTGATAATCACCACTGAAGTTAAGGTCAATATCCGGAACTTTATCCCCATTAAACCCAAGGAAAGTTTCAAACGGGATATCCTGACCATCCTTTTTGAACGGCGTTTCGCATGTTGGGCACATTTTGTCTGGAAGATCGTAGCCAGAACTGACGGATCCATCATCGAAAAACTCGGATTTCTTGCAGGTCGGGCAAATGTAATGTGGCGGCATCGGATTTACTTCAGTGATTTCCATCATTGTAGCGACAAGCGATGAACCGACCGACCCCCGAGACCCAACAAGATACCCCTCATCCAGCGATTTCTTCACAAGCTTGTGTGAGATTAGGTAGATAACCGCAAAGCCGTGGCCGATAATCGACTTCAATTCTTTTTCAATACGCGCTTCGATGTTTTCCGGCAATTGCTCACCATAAATTCCGTGTGCCATCGAATAAGTCAATTCACGTACTTCTTCGTCCGCACCTTCGATTGTTGGAGTATAAAGATCATCTTTGATTGGTTTTACGTTCCCTATTCTAGCTAAAATTGCATGCGGGTTATCTATAACTATTTCTTCCGCAACTTCTTTACCTAGAAACGCGAATTCCTCCAGCATTTCATCCGTCGTTCGGAATTGAACAGCCGGCAGCGAATGCCTGTTCATCGGATTTGCCCCACCTTGTGATCTGACAAGAACTTGGCGGAATACCGCATCCGTTTCATCAATGTAGTGGACATTTCCTGTTGCACAAACCGGTAGACCAACCTTTTTCCCAAGCTTGATCAGTTTGCGCATAATGTCTTCCATATTCCACTCATCGCGAATCAATTCAAGTTCAAGCAGATGCGAATAAACCGGTTTTGGATGTACTTCCAAGTAATCGTAAAACTTCGCAATCTCCTCTACTTCTTCCATTGGTTTCTGCATAAGCCCCTCGAACACTTCACCTTTATCACAACCAGAGCCGACAAGCAACCCTTTGCGGTATTTAACAAGCAATGAACGTGGTATACGCGGAATACGATAAAAGTAATTCATATGTGAGTAAGAAACGAGTTTAAACAGGTTTTTCAATCCTTCATCATCGACCGCTAAAAGTGTACAATGCGATGGGCGAGACCGTTTGTAAACGTCTCCTTCACCAATATGGCGGTTAAAGTCATCCAAGTATTCGATGCCTTTTCCTTCCGCATCTTTTAACAAACGAAGGAACAAATGCGCAGTCGCTTCAGTATCATAGATTGCTCGGTGAGCCTGAGTCAGTTCGATTCCGAACTTTTTCGCCAGCGTGCCTAGCCTGTGATTCCCCATTTCTGGATAAAGGAAGCGGGCCAATTCGAGCGTATCGATGACTGGATAGGCTGCGGCTTCCAAGTCCGCCTTTTTACATGCTTGATAAAAGAAGCCCATATCGAATTTCGCATTATGGGCAACAAGAATTGAATCGCCAATAAATTCGATGAAATCTTTCGTAACATCCTCGATTTCCGGTGCATTTTTTACCATATCATCAGTAATTCCGGTTAGTCTTGTCGTTGTAGAAGATAACGGATGATGCGGATTCGAAAACCTTTCAAATGTCTCAATTATCTCGCCATTCTTCACTCTGACCGCAGCCAGCTCAATGATTCTGTCATACACCGCTGAAAGCCCTGTCGTCTCAACGTCAAATACAACAAATGAATCATCTTCAAGCTTTCTATGCTGTTCATCAAAAACGATTGGCACTCCGTCATCCACTAAATTTGCTTCGAGGCCGAAAATGACTTTCACACCATGTTTTTTCCCAGCGCTATAGGCCTCTGGAAATGATTGAACGTTCGCGTGATCTGTAATTGCGATTGCGGGGTGTCCCCATTTCGCTGCTTGTTCAACAAGTGCAGATGCAGTTACAACCGCATCCATCTGACTCATTGTCGTGTGTGCATGCAGTTCAATCCGTTTTCGGTCCTTCGGCGCCTTGTCTTGTCTGATTATAGGAGACACTTCCATAACGTCTTGAGCCATCATAATGAGATCGCGAACGAACGTATCGTTTTGGATACCGCCGCGGGCTCGAATCCAAGTCCCTTTTTTCAGCGCCTTCATCATTTCCGCATCTTCGTTATCACGCGAGAACATTTTAACAAGAATTGAATCCGTGTAATCTGTTACTTTAATCGTCAACAGTGAGCGTCCACTCCGCAGTTCACGAACATCCGTGTCAAACACATAGCCTTCTATTGTCACGCGACGTTCTTCGTCCTGAATTTGCTGAATTTCGAGCATAGGCTCATCTGGTTTAATTGGCGTTCCGAGACGGAATGGTCCAGATACAGTGCCACTTTCTTTCTGGGATGTTTCCCTTAGTTTTAAATCATCAAGCGCTTTTTTACCATACGCTTCCTCTTCTGCTAGTCGTTGTGCCATAAATGCTTCACGGGCAGCCTCCGCCCCGCTATCTTCCTCTGTCAATTTGAAATCGACGACAGGCCGCGGAAATCCGAATGATGTATAAACATCCGTGATGAGTCCAGCATATTTGCCTTTCATCATTTGCAGTTCCAAATCATTCGTACAAGTAAGCGTCATTTTACCACCCGTCATGACCGGCTTTTGTCCACTAAGACGTTCTCTGATTGGCGGGGACATATCACTCAACTCTTCGATGATAAACGGCCAATAATCCGTTAGTAATTGCCCATCTACTTCCTGGTTTCTGGATGTAATATGAAGCTTAACCGTCGCAATGGCCGCAAATGTTTTATTGATACGTTGCGAAAACACTGTATAGATAGCTGCCGGTAATGGCTTGTCGAGCGTTAAATTAAATTGCCACACTCTTGATTTTCGGTGAATGTTCACACGATTAAGTTCCGCATTTTCAAAGTGAATGACATATTGATCATCCGTCATCTCAATTTGCTGCAGCAAGATATATAATTTATTTATAGCGTCCATAAGTCTCTCCAATCCTTCATCAGCGAAAAACGCAAGGCGCCAAAAGGAACGCAGCTTAAGTGCACCACTTCCTGTGGCAACAGCTGCATGACCTACATCCTGTAGGCCCGCGACAGGCATAAGTCGATCCAGGGGAAGGCAGTCTAAGAGCGCGACTTCCTGTCGCAACGACTGCATACCTGCATCCTTGCAGGTACGACGGGGCGCTCTTTGCCACATAGCTGGATTGACTTTCAAGGAACCTAGCCAAAGTATGCCGCGTCCTGCGGCAATGGCTACGTGACCCACATCCTGTGGGCCCCCGAGCGGCTGGCGCCTAAAGTTAGACACTGTTCTAGGTCAAAAAACGTATTCTTTCTTATTCTTCCGAAAAAGAAGGGAAGTACCGACATGCGGCCTTCCCTTCTCGATAGTTATTCAGCTGTGAAAAATGCTTGTAACTTTTCAGTTAATTCTTCTTTTTGCCATTCAGCCGTTTCTCCGGTTTGTCTGAATTTAATTTCGACAATTCCTTCAGAAGCTTTTTTTCCGACTGTAATTCGAACTGGCAAGCCAATTAAATCCGAATCGGCGAATTTAACGCCTGCTCGTTCAGGACGGTCATCATAGAGTACATCGTATCTATACGATTTTAGAACACTATATAATTCTTCAGCCAATTCTTTTTGACTTTCATCCTTAAGATTAACAGCAATAAGATGGACATCAAATGGCGCAATCTTCTTCGGCCATTTCAAACCGTATTCATCGTTGAATTGTTCTGCGACAGCTGCAAGTATACGTGAAACGCCAATGCCATAACAGCCCATGATGTATGGTTTCGATCTGCCGTTTTCATCAAGGAATGTTCCGCCCATTGGTTCGCTATACGTCGTACCTAATTTGAATACATGTCCAAGTTCAATGCCTCTAGCGAACTTAATCGTACCGTTGCCATCCGGAGATGCGTCTCCTTCGATGATGAAACGAAGATCTTCATAACGATCCACAGCAAAATCACGTTCTGGATTGACATTCGTCAAATGGAAACCATCTTCATTCGCTCCGCATACACCGTTAACGATTGAAGCGATTGAGTGATCTGCAATCACTTTGAGATCAAGAGGAAGTTTAACTGGCCCGATTGAACCAACCCCACAAGAAAGAAGTGCAGTAACATCACCTTCTGCAGCCAATTCAACTTCAGATGCACCTAGTACATTTTTCAGTTTAATATCATTGATTTCATGATCGCCACGACAAAGTACTGCAATTAGCTCGTCATCTGCTTTGAAGATTAGCGTCTTAATAAGACGAGTCGCATCGACATTCAGGAATGAAGCGACTTCGCTGATTGTTTTTTGATCAGGCGTTGCGACTTTCTCCACTTCCTGTAACGCTTCATCAAGTTTTTCATAGTTCACATTCACTTCGGCCATTTCAATATTAGCAGCATATGACGAAGAGTCGCTATACGCGATTGTGTCTTCACCAATGTCAGATAGTGCCATGAATTCATGCGTATCTGTACCACCGATTGAACCACCATCTGCCATAACCGCGCGGAAATCAAGTCCAAGTCTCGTAAAGATATTCGAATAGGCTTGCATCATTTCCTGGTATTTCTCATCAAGGCTCTCTTCCGTCGCATGGAATGAATACGCGTCTTTCATAATGAATTCGCGTCCTCGGAGAAGTCCGAAACGTGGACGCTGTTCATCCCTGAATTTGGTCTGGATTTGGTACATCGTCAATGGTAACTTCTTATACGATTTAACTTCATCACGGACAAGAGAAGTGATTACTTCTTCATGAGTCGCACCAAGAGCGAATTCCCTTTTATGTCTATCAGTCATTCTGAATAGCTCAGGACCATACGAGTACCATCTTCCGGTTTCCTGCCATAGTTCAGCTTGTTGCATAGCAGGCATAAATACCTCTACCGCTTCGATTGCTTCCATTTCTTCACGGATAATTGTCTCGACTTTTTGGAGTACTTTTTTTCCTAAAGGTAGGAATGAATAAATTCCGCTTGTATTTTGTCGGATAAAACCTGCGCGCAAAAGTAATTGATGTGATTTTACATCGGCATCAGAAGGTACTTCACGCATTGTAGGTATGAATGTTCGCGATTGTTTCATCTATGTCCCCACCTTAAGTAATGTTTTTGGAAGTGTTGTTAAATTCTCTAGATTAAACGGCGCCTTGCGCTTTTCTTGTCCAGACTACAGACGCCAGCCCCTCGAGTCGCTTCGGTCCTGTCGATAAAGGCATAGAACGCCTTTACCGACAGGCTCTCCAGCGCTTGTCGGAGCTAAACGGCGACTTGCGCTTTTCTTTAAGAAAAGAAAAAGCGCTGTATATCATTCCAGGTTACAACAAGCATAAGCAACATCAGCAGAACAATTCCAACAAAATGGACCATTCCTTCTTTCTGCTTGTCAACTGGCTTACCACGAATCGCTTCAAACAAGAAGAACAATAGCCTTCCGCCGTCAAGTGCTGGTAATGGCAACAAGTTCATAATCCCCAGGTTAATGCTTAAAATTGCAGCCCAGTTCATAAGACTATATATACCGCTCTTTGCCATCTCCCCAGTAGCTTGGTAAATACCTACCGGACCTGATAAGGCGTCGAATGACAATTGACCCGTTACGAGCATCCCAAGTAATTCGGCTATTCTTTTAAACCATACAATTGTTTCTTCTGCCCCATACTGAACTGCTTTTAAGGGACCTTTCACTACTGGGCTTGTATATTTCACGCCAATCTGACCGTATTCTGTCCCTTTTTCTTCGAGTGTCTTTGGTACAACATCCATTATCACTGAATCACCGTTACGATCCACTTCGAGTTGGAGCAATACACCGGGACTGTTTTGAATGATTGTAGCAAACTCCTGCCAAGTGCTGACAGGTTTACCATCGACCCCTGTAACGTAGTCTCCATCTTTCATCCCTGCAACCTGTGCAGGATCACCGCTAACTACGCTCGTAATAATCGGTTCATATGTCGGAACACCTTGTAACAATCCAATCGCAAGGAATATGAAAAACGCCAGGATAAAGTTAAATAATGGACCTGCAAAGATAGCCATTGCTCGACTGCCTAGAGATTTCGATTCGAATTGGCGATCATACGGAGCAATAAGTGTTTTCTGCCCCTTCTCATAGATAACCGCTTGTCTAGATACGTTGTAACGGACAAGCTGCCCCTCTTCATCATAACCTTCGATGAACAATTCCTTTTCTAAATCAGATGATTCTGTTTCAAGGAACAGAACATCGGGATTCGCAACATTGCGGTTCAAATAAATTTTTTCAACTTCATTTGCAGTATTAATCAATAGACCTACACGATAACCAGCCAGTAATTCAACCGTATCAAAGTCTTCCCCTGCCATCCGAACATAACCACCAAGCGGCAGAAGTCGAACTGTATATAACGTTTCGCCTTTTTGAATACCAATAATTTTAGGCCCAAATCCAATTGCGAATTCACGCACCATAATTCCAGCCTTTTTCGCAAACAAGAAATGTCCTAGTTCATGAAAAAAGACCAACGTACCGAATACGATTATAAACGAAATAACGGTTTCCATGAAAAACCACCTTCACTGACCTCTTAGGCCGTTTCTAAAAAACTCATTCTACCATAGCATACACCATTTTTCGAGTAAGCGAATCTGTTTCCAAAATCGCTTCAAGATTCGGTGTTGAAATTGTTCGATGCGCCTCCATTACCCGTTCAATGATATCTTCAATTTGTACAAATTGAATGCGCCCATTCATAAACAACGCTACAGCCACTTCATTTGCGGCATTCATAGCAGCTGGCATTGTACCACCTTCTCTACCTGCAGCATATGCAAGTCCCAGCGCCTTAAAGCGAACAAGATCCATTTTCTCGAAATGCAACATTCCAATTTCTTCAAGACGAAGCGGCTTCGCGTTTTGCATTGGAATCCGATCAGGATAGGTCAAAGCGTATTGAATTGGCACCCGCATATCAGGTGAACCTAGTTGCGCCATGACACTAGTGTCTTCGAACTCAATCATCGAATGGATGATACTTTCTTTGTGAAGCAAGCAATCGATTTTATCATAAGGCATTGCAAAAAGATGATGCGCCTCAATCACTTCGAGTCCCTTGTTCAACATTGTCGCCGAGTCGATTGTTAATTTATTGCCCATCGACCAATTAGGATGCGCGAGAGCCTGTTCGAGCGTCACGTTGGAAAGTTCTGCTCGCGTAAGATCCCTAAAACTTCCGCCTGAAGCGGTCAAAATAAGTC
Organism: Sporosarcina sp. E16_3; assembly: GCF_017347125.1. Classification (NCBI taxonomy): domain Bacteria; kingdom Bacillati; phylum Bacillota; class Bacilli; order Caryophanales; family Caryophanaceae; genus Sporosarcina; species Sporosarcina sp. E16_3. The sequence goes on along the minus strand of NZ_JADPRX010000030.1, from coordinate 39,828 downwards.
TAGAAATACGTTTCGGATCTTCTCCGTTCAACGCTTGGAAGAGTGCTGAATGCTCACTGTCCACAGGTAAAATCGATACACCGTATTTACGGGCTTCACTCATGACGATATCCCCTGCTGCGACAAGTGTCTCCTTATTGGCAATGGCGATTGTTATCCCTGCACGGATTGCTTCCAGTGTTGGTTTAAGTCCAACACTGCCAATGACGGCGTTAAGCAAAATATCAGCACCTGTGCGTGCCGCGATTTCAACAAGGCCCTCATCGCCATAAACAAATTCGATAGCTGGAAATTCCGTTTTCAGCTTTTCGGCATCTTCACGTCTGATTACAGATACCATTCGCGGATGATATGCGGAAGCAATTTCCCTTACACTATCGATATTCAAACCAGCCGAAAAAGATACGAGCTTAAATTTATCCGGGTTGGAACCAATGATATCCAGAGTCTGTATACCGATGGAGCCTGTAGCACCAAGTAGACTTATTTTCTTAATCATATAGACACCCTTTCCCTTATCCTACAAAGTGTAGAAAATGAAGTAATGGCAATACAAAAAGGAGACTATCAAACCTGTCTAGAATCCCACCATGGCCTGGTAGGAGCTTTCCTGAATCCTTAACCTCATAATGCCTTTTTAATGCCGATTCGACAAGATCCCCCAACTGCCCGACAATCGATGCAATAATCGTTACAACAATAAGTATGATATATGTAGAAGCAATTGGGAAGATGATTTGGAAGATGCAAGCAAAAACAACTGCTGACAATACACCCCCTACAAAACCTTCGACTGTCTTATTTGGAGATATTTCCGGCCACAACTTGCGCTTGCCGATTTTCCTACCTATGAAATAAGCACCAGAATCGGTCGTCCAAATTACCAGCAAAGCATACACGACATATTCGATTCCAAACAATCTCGTTTCAATCAAATAATAAAATCCGATTCCGACATACAACGTAGCCAAAACAGCAAAAGCGGCATGATCAAACGTAAATCGATTTTTAACAACAACTGTATAAATCAATAGCATAAGGACAATAGCGAATGTCATTTCGATTTTTGTATAACCAACCATTTCGTAGACGTTACCGCTCCAACTGGCAGGCATAAGTAAAATTGCTAGCGCTATCCATGTCAAAATACCTTCGATTGAAAATAGTTGGATGTCCCTCATTCTTAATAGTTCATATAACCCAATTGTTGCAATTGCATAAACTGCAATCGTGAAGGGCATCCCACCTATTACAACTACCGGAACGAAAAAGATAAGCGCAACGATTGCCGTTAATATCCTTTGTTTCAAACGTCCCCATTCCCTTCTACACTTCCAAAACGTCTATTTCGCATTTGGAATTCTTCGATCGCATTCAGCATGCATATTTCATCAAAATCTGGCCACAACACGTCTGTGAAAGAAAACTCGGCATATGCGAGCTGCCACAGCATGAAATTGGACAGCCTGACTTCACCGCTTGTGCGGATTAGTAAATCCGGTTCCGGTAAATGAGCGGTCATTAAATGAGATCCAATGAGTGACTCATTAATATCCTCAGGATTAATTGAACCAGCCGCCACTAGTGCAGCAATTTCTTTCACAGATTCAACAAGTTCTAGCCTACTACCGTAATTCATTGCAAAGTTCAATGTTAAACCGTCATTGTGCTTTGTTTCGTCCATTGCTTTACTAATTGCTTTTTTCGTATGATCTGGCAACATTTCAAAGTTTCCAATCATTTCAACTTTCACATTCTGCTCGATTAGCTCGGGGAGATAAGTGCTAAGAAACTCTCCAGGAAGTTTCATCAGGAAATCTATTTCGAGTTTCGGGCGTTTCCAATTTTCCGTAGAGAATGCATAAAGTGTAAGCACTTTTACACCAAGATCATTTGCGATGCGCGTTATTTTACGAACCTTTTTCATACCTTCATGATGACCTGCTATTCTGGGTAAATTACGTTGTTTCGCCCATCTGCCGTTGCCGTCCATAATAATCGCCACATGAGCAGGGATATGCCTGCTTTTAACAGTTGCAATTCGGTCCGTAATTGAACTAGCTGCCACCACATTTTTTTTCCCGAAAAGTTTTTCTAGCATGTCGTTTCCTCCACTCAGCTACTATCAGAGCAAGTACATACTCTATCGTAACAAATTAGACGGTTAATTTCATTTTTAATTGCAGTTAAAAGAAAAAGACGTCCTGAAATAAGGACGTCTCGAAATATAGAAAGTTCTTCTATCAGATTTCCATTATTTCATTTTCTTTAACTTTTGCAATTTCATCGATTCTCACAATTTGCGAATCCGTCAACTTTTGGATTTCCTCACCATAGCGGCGTAGCTCATCCTCAGTAATATCGCTACTTTTTTCGAGTTTCTTGAAATCTTCATTTGCATCACGACGAACATTGCGAATCCCGATTTTTGCTTCTTCTGCTTCTTTTTTCACAGATTTCACAAGCTCTTTACGACGATCTTCTGTCAATGCTGGAACAGCAAGGCGAATGACGCTACCATCATTCGAAGGTGTAATTCCGATATCCGATTTCATGATAGCCTTTTCAATATCGGCAAGTATTGTTTTGTCATATGGTTGAATGACAAGTAGACGCGCCTCAGGTACTGAAATACCAGCCATCTGTGATATCGGAGTAGGAGCGCCGTAATACTCAATAGTTAATCTGTCCAGCATTGCAGCACTTGCACGTCCTGCACGAATAGACGCTAGTTCTCTCGTATATCCACCAATTGCTTTTTCCATACGATCTTTAGCTTGATCCATTACTTCGTTAGCCATTACAAATTCCTCCTGACGACCGTCCCAATCGATTCACCTAGGACAGCTCTTTTGATATTTCCATTTTCCATAATAGAGAATACTACGAGCGGGATATCGTTGTCCATACACAGAGTTGAAGCCGTAGAATCCATAACTTCAAGCCCTTGATTAATGACATCCAAAAACGATAGTTCTAAGTATTTGACTGCATTCTTATCTTTAGCTGGGTCAGCTGAATAAACGCCGTCCACATTATTTTTTGCCATAAGAATGACATCCGCTTCAATTTCAGCTGCACGGAGTGCTGCTGTCGTATCAGTTGAGAAATATGGATTTCCCGTACCTGCTGCGAAAATAACGACCCGTTTCTTTTCAAGATGGCGGATTGCTTTGCGGCGTATGTATGGTTCCGCAACTTGCCTCATTTCAATTGATGAAGAGACGCGGGTTTCAACGCCGATTTTTTCAAGTGAATCTTGTAGAGCAAGGGAATTCATGACTGTAGCAAGCATGCCCATATAATCTGCTGTCGCACGATCCATACCCATTTCACTGCCTACTTTACCACGCCAAATATTTCCGCCTCCGACAACAACGGCAACTTCGACATCGAGGTCAACAACTTCTTTCACTTGTTCTGCAACGTTTTTAATAACCTCTGGCGAAAGACCGAAACCTTGATCACCAGCAAGTGCTTCTCCGCTTAATTTCAAGACGATACGTTTATATTTTGGGTTGCTCATTTGTATCCTCCATCTATTCTTTATTCTTGAAAAATGGGGAACACACGCATGTGTTCCCCATTTGTTAATCTATAACGGCTCAGTTACCTTTAACTTGACTCATAACTTCGTCTGCGAAGTTATCTTCAGGTTTTTCAATTCCTTCACCTACTGCATAACGGATAAATTCTTTCAATGTGCCGCCAGTTGACTTCACGAAGTCCCCAACTTTTTGATCAGAGTTTTTAACAAACGCCTGGTCAAGAACACAAATATCTTCGAAGTATTTACCGATACGGCCTTCAACCATTTTCGCAACGATGTTTTCTGGTTTACCTTCGTTAAGTGCTTGTTCTGTAAGGATTTTACGTTCGTGCTCAACTTCTTCAGCAGAAACTTGGTCACGTGAAACGTATTTCGGATTCAATGCTGCAATGTGCATTGCAACGTCTTTTGCTGCATCTGAATCTGTCGAACCTTCAACAATAGTAAGGACACTGATTCGTCCACCCATGTGCAAGTATGGACCGAATGCATCGTTATCCGTTTTCGTACGAATTTCATAACGACGAAGCGTGATCTTTTCACCGATTTTAGCAACAGTGTTTGAAATATGATCCGCTACTGATAATCCGTTTGGCAATATAGATGCAACTGCTTCTTCGACTGTAGCAGGTTTTGTAGCAAGAAGATGTACAGAAAGGTCGCTTACAAGCGTTTGGAAACCTTCATTTTTTGCCACGAAATCAGTTTCTGCGTTCACTTCAAGAATAATTGCTTCGTTACCGTCAACGTAAATAGACGTTGTACCGTCTGCAGCAATACGATCCGCTTTCTTAGCAGAACTAGAAAGACCTTTTTCACGTAGGAAATCAATTGCAGCTTCCATATCACCGTTTGTTTCTGTTAACGCTTTTTTACAGTCCATCATACCTGTACCTGTTTTTTCTCGTAATTCCTTAACCATTTGTGCTGTAATCTTCATTTTCTATTCCTCCTATATTAAGCCATCGATTCCGAAAAAAGACGATAAGGGTATAAGCCGCTTATCGTCTTTTCGTTTACTGGATTTACTCTGCAGCTACAGTTTCTTCTTGAGTCGCTTCTTCGTCTTCGCCTTGTCTTGATTCAAGCAAAGCATCAGCCATTTTGCTAGTCAATAGACGTACTGCGCGAATTGCATCATCATTCGCAGGAATGATGTAGTCAATTTCGTCTGGATCACAGTTCGTGTCAACGATTCCAACTAGTGGAATATTCAATTTGATTGCTTCAGCAACCGCGATGCGTTCTTTGCGTGGGTCAACAACGAACATAACATCCGGAATTGCTTTCATATCACGGATTCCGCCAAGGAATTTAACAAGACGTTCGTGTTGTTTCTTAAGTTGTCCAACTTCTTTTTTAGGAAGCACGTCAAATGTACCGTCTTCTTCCATTTTCTCGATTTGTTTCATACGTGCAACACGTTTTTGGATTGTGCCAAAGTTTGTAAGTGTTCCACCAAGCCAGCGTTGGTTAATATAATACATTCCAGCGCGTTCAGCTTCTTCTTTAATTGCATCTTGTGCTTGTTTTTTAGTACCGACGAATAGAACTTTTCCGCCATCAGCACCAACTTGACGCATGAATGCGTAAGCTTCTTCAAGTTTTTTCACCGTTTTTTGAAGATCGATGATGTAGATTCCGTTACGTTCCACGAAGATGAATTTCTTCATTTTCGGGTTCCAGCGGCGTGTTTGGTGACCGAAGTGTACTCCGGCTTCTAGCAGTTGTTTCATTGAGATAACTGACATTTTGTATTCCTCCTGTTTTGGTTTAATTCCCTCCGTGTACCTCATCCGCCAAAACGACCTCTCGGCACCATTCCTGACGTCCGTCCACGTGTGTAGTATTACCATTCGATAATATACCATATGAATATCTTTATTGCAACCTACTTCACCTAAATCTCAAGATTAACTCTATCTCTGTGCGTCCCTTGCTTAGTTGCTTAGCAATTTCTTCTATGGACTGTCCCGCGTCATGCAGCCTAATTACCTGTGTTCGTTCATCCTCGGCTTCTACTGGTGCCACAGCCTCCTCTGGAACCTGTCCTGCAGCCTTATAAGACTTGAGAGCAAGATTAACTGGCATTGTAGGTATGCTGGCACGCATAACGGGCCGGACTTCTTCTGATTTTGCGGATTGTTGTGCATCACGTACTATTGTTTTTTGGAGAGTAGGTTGTTTAACACCGACTGTAAGCTGCTCAATTAAGCGATCGTTCTCGTCTTTCAACTCTGATAAGTATGCGCCAATCGAGTCGTCCATTTCAGTCATTAGCTTGCGCTGTTTTTTTTCAAGATCATCAAACTTTGTAACTTTAGTGTAAAGCAAAGCTAGGAAGTAAAAACTTATTATTTGTATGATGAATAAAAACACTAAGAAAATCGTTATCATCGTCATTAGCCTGTAAAGTCGACAAACGCACCTTTGTATGGGTGTACCGTCTTCTTTTCCTCTTCATTTTGTTGTGGATCTCCGTCCTGAAGCTGACCTTGTTCCTGTCGATGTCCATCCGCATCCGTCTTCGCTGCCTCTTCCGATTCCAATACAGTTTCTTTACCTTTAATTGCTTGTCGTTCCATAAGAGAATTAGCATGGTCTAGGTTTAATTGAGTTTGTTGGTGCTTTTGTTCCGCGATTTCCCCTGCATCGAAAGTCTTGGGTATGGCAATTTGCAGTTCAATCCCTTTCAGACTCATAAAATCCCTCCATCAACAATTTCAGCTGCTAATAGTTTGCGTAGTTTGAACAACGCCTTAGAGTGAATTTGAGAAATCCGCGACGTAGATAGACCTAAAATTTCTCCGATTTCTGTCAGAGTCATTTCTTCTGTATAAAAAAAGCTCAATACAAGCTGTTCATTTTTATTTAGTTCTTTAATTTTAGTGATCAAGTCACCAATCAATTCGGTCATCATTGTCTTCTGCTCAGGTGTTCTTGTACCCTCGTCTTTTATGACAAACGACTTTTGTCCTTCATCGTCATCATCATTGATTTTCTCATCAATCGAAAGAACGTTGGAAAAGTAATGTTCATGGACAGTCTGATAAACCTGTTTTACACTTATCCCCATATGTCCAGCAATTTCTTCCGGTGTCGCATGACGTTGCAACTTCTGTTCAAGCTTCATAATTTCTTCTTCTTGTTTTTTAGATTTCTCCCTTGATGATCGCGGCAACCAATCTTCTTTTCTCAAACCATCGATAATTGTGCCCCGGATACGAAAAGATGCATACGTATCAAATTTAAAATCCCTGCCCGGATCGAATTTCGTCAACGCATCAAATAGACCGTGAAGCCCAAGACTCATGATGTCGTCTCGAGACACATTACGTGGTAGTCCAGAGCTAATCCGTTGCACATGATAGCTTACAAGTGGCGTGTATTTACGGACAAGTATGTCTCCTGCTTCGGGATCACGATTATGAATCCACAGGTCCCAACATACATCTTCCTCCATTAAACCCTGTTTCGACATCGAATCCCTCGCTTTCCATGCTGATTCCGACATAGTTACTTATATTATAGCAAAGAAACGTAAGAAAAGCGCAAGGCGTCTAAAAGGAACGCGGCTTAAGTACGCCACTTCCTGCGGCAATAAGGAGGGATGCAGTTCAATCCCTCCGAGCGGCTGGCGCCTGGAGTCTAGACACCGATCGAAGTAGGAAAAACTTATACTTTCATTCAAAAAAGGCGACTGGACTTACCAGCCGCCGTTCTTAATTGTCCTGCGGCCGAATTCATCCGCTCTATTCTCAGATTTCTTTCGTCCCTAAGTTTACTGTACGAATGTTTAGCATTGATTCTATAGGATTAAATTCAATTGTGCGGCCGCTCGAGCCACCTGTGTCTTCAGCAATAATTGGGATAGACAGTCGTTTCAATTCTTGTTTAACGGCTTCAACGTTTCGCGGACCAATGCGAATCGTGTCGCTTGAACCGAATTGAAACATTTGTGAACCACCCGCAATTTTCGCCTTCAAAGCCATCGGTCTGACACCTTCCGCCTTTAGCAATTCCATCAACGCGTAAATACCGGTATCCGCAAATTTAGCGACATTAATGCGATCCGATTTACCAAGACTGGAATCCGGAAGCATGATATGTACCATACCCGCAATTTTTTTGCGCTCATCGTAAAGCACAATTCCGACACATGAACCCAGTCCCGAGGTTCTAATTGTCATCGGTTCCTTGACGATATTCATATCCGCAATCCCTACCCGAATTACCTCATTCAAAATATCCATCTCACATTACACCTAGTGATCGGAAAATTGTAACGTAAGATGAGGGGTCCGGAAGCAGGAAAAAGTGACCGTTCACACTTGAAATTCCTTCCCCACTTTCCTCACGTATCTGCGTGTCAATAACGATGACCTCATCGCTATAATGAGATACTTCAATCAGTCCGAAACTGACGATTGCACCAACCATGTCGACACTTAATGAAGGTACTGTGGGATAAATTTTCAAGCCTGTAAAATCGGACAGTGCGGACAAGTAAGATCCCGAAAGAATATTGCCTAGTTCTTGCATTGCGGATACACCTATATCAGGTAGATTAGGGGAAGCAAAATCGAATGTCTCGTCCCCAATTAATTTTCTAATGAAGTGATTTGCTGATTTAACTGGAAGAACGAAAAACATGCTGCCAGACAAATCCCCCTCAATTCGGAGGTAGATTCCAGCAACTATTGTTTCGGCACCACCAGCAAGGTCACACATCTCATCGAAAGATACTAGTTTGACATTCGGAACATGCATATCGATTTTACGGTTAAGCAGTTGTGACAATGAAGTCGCCGCATGTGCAGCTCCAATATTCCCCACTTCTTTCAATACATCAAGATGCATATCTGTAATTGAATTGTCAGAGTTCATCTGACGTCACCCGCTTCACAGGCTCTAGAACTTTATCTAGATTCAGCATAACAAGTAGGTGTTTCCCAACTTTTGCGACACCTGATATGAAGTCTGATTCAACGGAACCGACAACTTCTGGTTGTGGTTCGATTGCATTCACCGGAATGTCGAGTACATCATTCGCAGCATCTACAATTAGCCCTACATCAAATTCGTCCAAAGTGACAATAATTATTCTTGTACTGTCATCTATCTCTTTTGATGTGAGGCCAAACCGCTCACGTAAGTCGACAATTGGTGTAACAATTCCTCTAAGGTTAATGACTCCCTTAACATAAGCTGGCGTTTTGGGAACCCGAGTAATCGAAAGCACTTTCTCGATTGACTGAACGATATCAACATTGATGGCATACTCCATATCCAACAATTGAAAAACGATTACTTTCATTTCTGTTTGATTGAGTTTGTCAGTCATATTCTTCACCCCCGCTTATTTAATCAATGCGTTGCAATCGACAATGAGTGCAACTTGTCCATTTCCAAGAATCGTTGCACCGGATATCGCAAATACACTTTGCAAATAATTCCCAAGCGATTTCAACACAATTTCCTGTTGTCCGATGAATGAATCAACAATCAGTCCGGCTAATCTTTCGCCTTTACGGACAATAACTACAGACTGATAGCCATCCAACTCACTATTTTGTTCTGGTATTTCGAAAATTTCAGTCAAATTTAATAATGGAATGATATTGCCACGGAAATCGATAACTTGTTGGTTATGCGCATTCATAATTTCAGAAGTCTGAATGATAGCCGTCTCAATGATTGATGACAACGGAATCGCAAACACTTCTTTTTTCAACTCTACTAGCATAACGGAAATGATAGATAACGTTAACGGAAGTTGTACTTGGAACAAGGAACCTTGTCCTTCTTTCGATTCAATTGACATAAACCCGCCGAGCGATTCAATGGTGTTTTTCACGACATCTAACCCTACGCCCCGTCCAGATACATCCGAAATTTTTTCAGCTGTCGAGAAACCTGACGCAAGAATGAGTTCAGCTACTTGACGGTCCGTCAGCGTTTCAGCCGTCTCTTTTGTAACGATGCCGCTTTTAATTGCTTTTGCAAGGACGCGTTCACGATTTACACCAGCTCCATCGTCTTCAAGCTCTATAAATACATGATTACCTGAATGATAAGCACGTAGTGTTACTGTACCTTCCTCAGGCTTTCCTTTTGCAACTCGCTCAGTTGGATTTTCGATGCCATGATCCAGTGCATTACGAATCAAGTGAACGAGCGGATCCCCGATTTCGTCAATAACTGTTCGATCAAGTTCGGTTTCAGCTCCAATGATTTCAAGTTCGACTTTCTTGTTAAGATCACGTGCCAACTGCCTGACCATTTTAGGAAAACGATTGAATACTGTCTCAACCGGTATCATGCGCATGTTTAAGATGATGCTCTGCAAATCACCAGATACACGCGTAATCCGTTCGACCGTTTCATTCAATTCTGGGTTATGGATTTCACTTGCGATTGATTGAAGTCTCCCCCGATCAATAATCAGCTCTTCAAACAGATTCATAAGAACATCTAGTCTATCAATATTCACCCGGATTGTTTTATTACCGGATTGCACGCCTGAGTTACGTTTTCCTTTTTTAGCTTCTGCATCGATAGTAGTAGGCGCTATCGATTCTGTCTCTTTAGTAGACTCATCATCTTCATCTGCATCGCGCATCAAATAATCAGTTTTAACAGGCATGACAGTCACATGTTCAATTTCGGACACTTTCAATACTTTAGCTTTCAAGACATCCGCATCTTCTTTTGTAATAAGTGCCACTGTAAACGTTTCGTTAAAGTCTTCATTTTCAAGCCGTTCTACTTTGGGTTCAGATTTAATGATTTCACCGGATTTTTCCAGTATTTCAAATACCATATAGACCCTTGCCGCTTTCAATAAACAATCGTCTCGTAGTTTCACATTAATCTCAAATGCGCTGAAGCCTTGCTCAAATGATTGACTAATAACAGTCATTTCGTACCCATCATACCTTAGTGAATCCTCATGACTAACTTCTTCTTCAAGTACAACAGAAGCTGCAGTTTCAGCTACTACCGCGCCACCTACTTCAATCCTATTCAATGATTCTACAAGTTTGGAAACGTCTTTTTTTCCTGTTCCACCTGAGGCGATATCCATAACCATCTCTTCAAGGTAATCGACAGCTTGCAAAACGACGTCCAAAATTTCAGTTGTCACACGAATCTTTGAATTACGGATTGCGTCCAATACATTTTCCATCATATGTGTAAGATCGGCGATGTCTTCATATCCCATTGTTGCCGACATCCCTTTCAATGTATGAGCGGACCGGAATACTTCATTTACAATGGCAAGATCTAGCGGGTTTTTCTCGAGTTCCAACAGATGCTCGTTGCATGCTTGTAGATGCTCCTTACTCTCATCTATAAACATTTCCAAGTATTGGCTTGTATCCATCGTGACGCCTCCTTTAAGACTTTATGATGCCTATGATCGATTCTGATATATCGTGTAAGTCCACGACCTCGTCAGCAAAACCAGCTTCTTTTATTGCTTTTGGCATGCCATATACAACAGATGTCTTCGCCGATTCAGCAATCGTAATTGTTTTACCGTTTTTACGTAACACTTCCATACCATTTTTTCCGTCATACCCCATGCCGGTCATAATAACGGTCAAAAAGTACAACTCCGCGTTCGCTGCAGCTGACTCAAGTAGAACATCAACGGATGGTCGATGTCCTGCACGAGGGGGATCTACCGCGTCTAGTCGGACATAATAGGCCATGCCTTTTTTTATCATTTTAAGATGTTTTCCGCCCGGTGCAATATAGGCTGTACCCTTTTCAAGTAACTCGCCATCTTCTGCTTCTTTTACTTGAATATCACAAAGTCCGTTCAGTCTATCTGCAAGAGATTTTGTAAAACCTGGTGGCATATGTTGAACAACAAGTATTGGAACACCGATTGAAGCGGGTAAACCCGTCAGTACTTCTTGCAGTGCCCGAGGCCCCCCTGTCGATGTACCTATTATAACAAATGTTTTGCCTGTTTTGGGAATCATATATTTGGACACACTTGTTAGCTGACTCAGATTAGGGAAAAAGGCGGGTATTTCAACAGCTTTATCAACCGTTTTTGAACTAATCTGCTGCGTCAACCGCCGCCCTGCATTCTTTCTTGCCAGCGTAGACAGCCGTACACCAGAAGCGGCAATGACTTTCCCCAGAATTTCTTCTTTCACCTCGTGAAGGTTCAAGGATATTGCCCCACCCGGCTTCGCGACAAAGTCAACTGCACCGTATTCCATAGCGAGTATGGTATTTTCGGCACCAATTTTAGTTGTACTTGACAACATGACAATCGGTACTGGATGGCTCGCCATAATTTCTTTTAACGCTTCGAGACCATCCATAATTGGCATTTCAATATCCATGGTCACAACGTCTGGTTTCAACGTTTGCACTTTTTCGACAGCCTCTTTACCATTGCGTGCAGTCCCTATTACTTCAATTTCCGGATGGCCCGACAGGAAGTCGGATATGAGCTTACGCATAAATGCCGAATCATCCACAACAAGCACTTTCTTGCGATTGCCTGTGCTCAAATCATCCACGCCCTTTCGCAAATATACTTCTCATTTTACCGAGGAATCCTTCTCCTTGTTTGAACCCTACTTCAGAAGTTGGACTAACAAACGACTCTGCAATTGCCATCATTCTTTGGGATATAGGAGCTTTGGGATAAAGTAGCAAAAATGGCTCCTGCGCAAGCACGGCCTTATGAACGACTGGATCTTCAGGCAGGAAACCTAGAATTTTAGTTTCTTTCCCTAGGAACTTACGCATAGCATATTGAAGTCTCGTAACAGCATCATTGCCATCATCCCCCTTTGAAACACGGTTACTGACGATGCTGAATACCTTATCGGGATCTTCCAAGCAAATAAATTTCATCATGGAGTAGGCATCAGTGATGGATGTTGGTTCAGTTGTCGAAATGACAATAATCTCATCCACAGAGACAATCAATTCAATTGAACGTTGCGTTGCCCCCGCTCCCATATCAAACAAGATAAAATCATATCTTTGTTGTAAATGTTCAAACGCTTGGATTAGCCTGTCGAACATAGCTGCCGACCATTCCATAACCCTATCCAGCCCAGACCCCCCAGAAATGAACGATAATCCTCCAGGCGCTTCATTTACCACTTCATCTATTTCTACCTTATTAAGTAAATAGTCTGTCAAACTATTCCGCGGTGCCATCCCAAGTAGAATGTGGATGTTGCCCATTCCAATGTCCATATCAATGATAATTACTTTCTTACCTTTAGCTAAAAGGGCATGGGCGAAATTTGTTGAAAAATTAGATTTCCCAACACCACCTTTACCACTGACTATAGCAATCGATTTCGACAGTTTACCTTGGGACTTCAGCATCTTGAGCCTGAGTTTTTCCGCCTGATCACGCATCATAAGCACCCTTTACTAACAATGAAATCAGTTTCATACTATCTGCATCGGTAATATCTTCCGGCACTTCCTGACCATCCGTGTAATATGCGGTTCCAATACCATAGTCCTTCATCAGATTAAACATCGGACCGATTGTGCCGGTTTCATCCATTTTAGTGAAGATGAACTTTTCAACGGAAAATGACTTGAACTGTTCAATGATTGCCCGCATGTCTTCCTCTTTAGACGTCATAGAAAGAACTAGATACGATTCCATATCAAGCGAAAAATCGATTAGACGCGTCAAATCTTCTACGTATTTAGCCTCTTTGTAATTACGACCTGCGGTATCAATAAATATTAGATCACGGTCAGCCAATTTCTCGATTGCTAGTTCGAAATCCTTGCTGTTATATGCAATTTCCACTGGAGCTTGCAACAAGTTCGCATATGTACGAAGCTGTTCAATCGCTGCAATTCGGTACGTATCAGTGGTGATAAAACCGATTTTCTTCTTTTTTTCAAGTAGTGCCCGTGCAGCAATTTTGGCAATAGTTGTGGTCTTTCCAACACCTGTTGGTCCAAGAACATTAATGAATCTTTTATTGAAAGAAATGCCCCCGAACGGTAAATCACCAATTTCCCGTTCAAGTAATTGTTTCACAATAACAAGTTGCTCTTCATTTGTGAAATCTTTTTTCTCCACTTTCATCCTATCGTAAAGATGTTCACCCAACTCAGTAATGAAATTTGCAGACAATCCCTGTTTTTCAAGATGCGTAAGTAACGGTTTCACTTCATCTGGAAAACGGGAATGGGTAGCGGCTTGCTGTATATCCTTCAACATTTTTTTCATTTCAGACATTTCTCTTTTTAAGTCTCCGGACGTATCGTCGCCTCTTTCAGCATGCAATGATATAGATGGGAGAACTGTTTCTTCTTTTCTCGAGACCGGTTCATCAAAACCCGCAACCACTTCCACAGATTTCTTTTTAAACAAACCTAAGAACCCTTTGGATTTAATGACATTTGAACTAAGGATAAGTGCATCATCACCAAAGTCCAGACGAACTTTTTTCATGGCTTCTACCATTGTTACCGCTGTATATTTTTTCATTTTCATCAGATATCCACCACCCCAACACTTTGGACTTCAATTGAAGCTTCAAGTTCATTGTATGATAATACTGGAATTTGAGGGAAATATCGTTCCGTTATTTGCCTCAAATACATGCGGATTGCTGGCGTACAAAGGACAACCGGCGATTGATCCATCAGTGCGACACGTTCTACTTCCCCTGCAATCGATTCGAGGATTTCCTGGGAATGTTGTGGGTCTAGTGATAAATAATTACCTTGTTCCGTTTGTTGGATACTATCCGCAATCATTTTCTCAACTTTGCCAGAGACGGTCAGTACTTTGAGCGATTGACCAGTCGGCGCGTACTGATTTGTAATTTGCCTTGCAAGAGCCTGTCTAACATATTCTGTTAAGACGTCGACGTCTGATGTATATTTCGAATAATCCGCAAGCGTTTCAAAGATGATTGGCAAGTTCCGTACTGAGACATGCTCGTTCAGCAACTTCGCAAGTACTTTTTGAATTTCACCAATCGATAACGGTGTAGGTGTGAGCTCGTCGACAAGTATCGGGTACGTTTCACGCACGTGATCGACCAATTGTTTTGTTTCTTGACGGCCAATCAAGTCCGCAGCATTCGCACGAATCACTTCTGTCAGATGCGTCGAAACAACACTTGGTGGATCGACAACCGTATAACCAAGAATCTCTGCATCTTCTTTGACATCTTCCGTTATCCATTTAGCCGGAAGTCCGAATGACGGCTCGATTGTATCAATACCCTCAATCGAATCGTCTCCGCCCGGACTCATTGCTAGGTAATGATCAAGAAGTAATTCCCCTCTTGCTAATTCACTTCCCTTAATCTTGATTCTATACTCATTTGGTTGTAACTGGATATTATCCCTAATACGAACAACCGGGATAACGAGACCCAGTTCAATTGCCAACTGCCTACGAATCATAACAACACGGTCGAGTAAATCCCCACCCTGCGTCGCATCTACTAGCGGAATAAGCCCATAGCCGAACTCAAATTCAATTGGGTCTACATTCAGCAAATTGACAACATTCTCCGGGCTTTTCAGACCTTCTGTTTCAACATCTTCTTCCATCTCCAGCAGTTCCTTAGGATCTTCTACGGCCTTTTTAGACATTAGATAGGCCCCGGCTGCCAGTGCAATCGCAACCGGAATTGTAAGTATGTCGTTAATAGGTGTAGCAAGCCCGAGTAAAAATACTGTTGCAGCTGCGACGTAAAGTAATTTGGCTTGTCCAAAGAGCTGGCTGATAATATCGGTACCTAGATTGCCCTTAGACGCGGCACGTGTGACGACAATACCTGTTGCAGTT
This sequence comes from Sporosarcina sp. E16_3, assembly GCF_017347125.1. NCBI lineage: Bacteria > Bacillati > Bacillota > Bacilli > Caryophanales > Caryophanaceae > Sporosarcina > Sporosarcina sp. E16_3. The sequence goes on along the minus strand of NZ_JADPRX010000030.1, from coordinate 24,457 downwards.
GAAATAAGCAGCGCTGGTATTTGTGAAACAATACCATCACCGACTGTCAATTGTGAAAAGAGCAAAGCGGCTTCCGCGAATGGTAGCCCCATTTGAACTACCCCAATGATCATCCCAACAAGCAGGTTGATAATGACGATAATGATACCGGCGATTGCGTCTCCTTTAACGAACTTTGTTGCCCCGTCCATGGCTCCGTAAAAGTCGGCTTCATTACTGACTTTTTCACGTCTCATACGCGCTTCCGTTTCAGAAATCATACCGGCGTTCAAGTCAGCATCGATACTCATCTGTTTCCCTGGCATTGCATCAAGCGTGAAACGGGCTGCTACTTCAGATACCCGCTCCGCACCTTTTGTAATGACGATAAACTGAATAATGACAAGGATAACGAAGATAACGAGACCGACGACGATATTTCCTCCCGTAACAAAGGTACCGAACGTTTCAACAACTCCACCCGCATCTCCGTTTGACAAAATTGCCCGAGTCGTTGAAACGTTAAGGCCCAAACGGAAAAGTGTAAGCAAAAGTAATAAGGTAGGAAAAATTGAAAACTGTAACGCTTCCTGCATGTTCATGGCTGTTAAAAGAACTAAAAGTCCAAGTGTAATATTTATAATTATCAAGAAACTCAAAAGCCATGGTGGAAGCGGGATGACAAGCATCGCAACAATCATAATTACCGCCGCGAGTACTCCTATATCTCTGAATTTCATGTCATCCCTACTTTCTAGTATTTAATCAAACACGCCTCGGAGTGTTTGCGTCCAGATTTTAAAATTGAGCTTGTGCCTGCAGGACGCAGGTATGCAGCCTTTGCCGCAGGATGCGGCGAACTTAGGTTGCCTTTTCACTCCTTTCAAAATCTGTGACATCAGCTGGCCGACTAAAGGAGCCGCGTCCTGCGACAACGTCGGCACTAGTACGTCCTGTACGTCGGAGGCATTTGGTCAACAGGAGGAAGGATTGAACTACATCCTTCCTCCTGTTGACCAAATCAAATTTTACGTTGAATTCTGTATACATACGCAAGTATCTCAGCTATCGCCTTGAAGAACTCTTCAGGAATCCTTCCACCAATTTCAACATCGTCGTAAAGCGCTCTCGCGAGTGGTCGATTTTCTACCATGGCAATGTTATTTTCTGTGGCAATCAATTTAATCTTTTGAGCGACGAAATCGACACCTTTTGCGACAACGATGGGCGCATCCATATCCCCGTCCTTATACTTCAGTGCAATCGCATAATGGGTCGGGTTCGTAATAACGACATCAGCGTTAGGAACTTCCTGCATCATACGTCGCATCGCCATTTCACGTTGTTGCTGCTTAATCTTGGATTTTATAAGCGGATCCCCTTCGGAGTTTTTATATTCATCCTTAATATCCTGTTTGGACATCCGAAGATTTTTTTCATAGTCATATTTTTGATACATAAAGTCTAGAATGGATATGAATAACAGGACAAACGCTGCTGTTATTCCCATTAATGCGGCAAGTTGCCCAATCGTCGTTAATACGTCCCAAGGGCTTTTAAATGCCAGCCCTAGTACTTTATCAATATTCGCCATAAGAATAAGCGTAGTAGTTGTTCCAATAAATGAAATTTTCAATATGGACTTCATCAATTCAATAATGGCACGGATCGAAAAAATCCGCTTTAGCCCTTTGATTGGATCTATTTTCTTCAAATCCATCTTCAGCGGTTCAGCGGTAAGAAGCAAACCGAATTGAAATATATTCCCAGCCACTCCTGCAACAACCGCAATTAGCATGACAGGCAATAGAAGAAATGCCATTTGAATTAAGACATCTCCATAAATGAGCATTGCCTGATCCTCATCTAGATTGGATATAGGAAGATATTCAGTGAATGCCTGATGGAAAAACATGAAAAAGCGGTCCCTCATAAATCCTGCAGCAAAAAACAGGAAAAGGAACACGGATAGTAGCAGGATTGCACTTGTAACGTCCTGACTTTTTAATACCTGGCCTTTTTTTCGGGAATCTTGACGTTTTTTCTGAGTGGCTTTTTCGGTCTTTTCCCCTGCGAAGAATTGCAGATCAAGCCGCAACATCATACTAGCCACCTCCAAGAATTAACATCAAGTCCCTCATACTGATCATCATCACTTCAAACAATTTCTTCATCATTTGGACCATAACACCCATCATAATAAACAGAACGACGAAACTAACCCCAATCTTGATTGGGAATCCTATAACGAAAATATTTAATTGTGGCACTGCTCTTGCAGTGATTCCAAGTGCTATATCGACAAGGAATAATGTTGCAACAATTGGAATAGACATTTGGAAAGCAATTGCGAATGAGGTTGCAAAAGTCCGAATGACGAAATCGACTACCCCTTCTTTTCCAAAGGCCGGCCACAGTTGGTCCGCCGGGAGAAATTGATAGCTATAAAAAATACCATCTAAAAGCATATGATGGCCGTTTAGTGCTAGTAACAACAGGATGGCCAACGAGTTAAAGAATTGACCAAGAAGTGGAGATTGTGCTCCAGTCTGCGGATCAATTACGTTCGCAATCGCAAAACCCATTTGAAAATCGATAAAACCACCGGCAACTTGAATAGCAGACATAACGATGAATGCGATGATGCCAATGAATAATCCAGTCATGGCCTCTTTTACAACTAACAAGAGGTATGCCCCATCAATCTCCAGCACAGGCATGTCGACTGTATAGACCATTGCCCACGCTAGCAAAGCACCAAAAATGATACGTTGGGTAGCCGGTATCGCACGGTAGGAAAATAGTGGAAGTGTGACAAAAAAAGCAGTGACTCGGGTCAGTATAAGTAAGTATGCGGCTAATGAAGGTACTAATTCTTCCATTTAATCACCCGACATACCGTCCAAGATTTTCAAAAATATCTGCTGCATACGTTGTGACTCTTGCTAGCATCCAGGGGCCGAAAATGACAATTCCAACTAAAACAGAAACAATTTTAGGCACGAATGCTAGTGTTTGTTCCTGAATCTGTGTAGTTGCCTGGAAAATACTAACGGACAGCCCTGTCACAAGTGCAAGGATAAGGAGAGGGCCTGAAGTCAAAAGAATGACCCAGATGGCACGCTCAGCTATCTCTATGACTAATTCTTGCGTCATTCAAAACCCCTCCTAAAAACTTTGCAACAATGATTTGATAATGAGATACCAACCATCCACAAGGACGAACAGCAATATTTTAAACGGCAACGAAATCATAACTGGCGGTAACATCATCATTCCCATTGACATAAGGATACTTGCTACAATCATGTCAATAACTAAAAATGGAATGAAAATCATGAAGCCCATTTGGAATGCCGTTTTAATTTCACTCAGTGCGAATGCAGGGACTAACATTGTCAGTGAAATGTCTTCTAGTGATTCAGGTCGATCTGCTTTATTGTAGCGAAGGAATAACTCCAAATCCTTTTGTCTTGTATGTTTACTCATGAACTCTTTGAACGGGATACTTGCCTGTTCATATGCTTCGTCAAGTGAAATCTCATCGGCAAATAATGGTGTTAGAGCCTTATCATTCACTTGCTGAAACGTTGGAGCCATAATGAAAAATGTTAAAAAGAGTGCTAGACCGACAAGTACTTGGTTGGGAGGCATCTGCTGTGTTGCAAGTGCAGTTCTGACGAATGACAGAACTATGATAATCCTCGCAAAAGATGTCATTAAAATTAGAATAGCTGGAGCAAGGGACAAGACAGTCAGAAGCAACATCATTTTGATAGATGTTGATACATTTGTTGGATCACTATCTGAGAAAAACTGAGCAAAATCATTCATCTCGGTTGCGCTCCTTTTCTGTCAACCGGCTGATATGCCGTTTTCTCTCTTCTTTCATCTCCTCAAGCTTTGATTGAAATATATTACCGAAGTCAGGTGACTCTTGCGTTGTCACATTCGAGGCACTTTTCGGTTTTCCTGTTACTTTAGCAAGAATCCGATTGAGCATCCCATCTGTTAACTCTGAACTACCACCCTCGTAGAATTCAACTAGTTTATCGACTTCATTGGGATCCGTAATCTCTTTTAACAGGCGGATATCGTTTCCAACCCCGATAACGTAATAGGACTCACCTATTAAGACCAATTGTATCGATTTATGCTGACCGAGCGAAATACCACCCATGTTTTTCATAAGTCGATTTTTATCGTAGAGCTTATTTTTCCGATTAACGAACTTCAATAGACCGAATAATAACCCTAGGACGAACACTAAAGCGAATAACGTTTTTATGTAGTCCCCCGCAGAGGAACCGACGCCCGCCTTATCCGTAGTCAGGTCATCAGCAGGAGGCGGTGTTAACTTGCCCTCATCGGTGTCGGTACTGGTACCCTTTTCCGGGTCTTTGTTAAACATATCGGACACCGGTTTATTCGGATCCACGTCGGTGTCTGCGTGAACGGATGCGTATGGCAATTGGGCTACTATGAAGATGATTAGAATGAACGCTGACAAGTACTTTAGTACAATCGTTGATTTCATCCTTCGATTATCCTAATGCTTTTTCGATTGCTTCAACAACTCGATCTGCCTGGAATGGTTTAACGATAAAGTCTTTTGCACCAGCTTGAATTGCATCGATTACCATAGCCTGCTGCCCCATTGCTGAACACATGATGATCTTCGCCGAAGGGTCTTTTTCTTTAATCGCTTTTAAAGCTGCAATACCATCCATTTCTGGCATTGTAATGTCCATTGTGACAAGATCAGGTTTTAAATCGAAATACTTTTCAATAGCTTGTACACCATCTGCCGCCTCGCCAACCACTTCGAAATTGTTCTTTGTCAAAATATCTTTAATCATCATTCGCATGAAAGCTGCATCGTCTACTATTAATATACGTCTACTCATTGTCATTACCCCCGTTAAGTTATCTTAAATTATTTACACGTTCTGCTTGGCTCAAAATATCTGTAATTCGTACTCCGAAGTTTTCGTCGATAACAACAACTTCTCCTTTTGCGATATGGCGGTTATTTACTAATATATCAACCGGTTCTCCCGCAAGTTTGTCCAGTTCAATAATGGAACCACTCGACATTTCCAAGATTTCCTTAACCGAACGCTTTGTTCTTCCAAGTTCGACCGTTACTTGTAAAGGAATATCAAGGAGCATATTCAAGTTATTGGATTCAGACTTATTCAAAGATGGGCTGTCAAAGCTTGCAAACTGTGCTTGCTGAACTTGTACCTGCGGTTGTTGCGGACGCATTTGCATCTGTTGTTGTGGTGCTGACTGTCCGTATTGCTCGTCATAAGCTGGTTGCTGCATCCCTTGTCCATAACCATTTTGTTCGTACGACTGTTGTTGCACTTGTTGTTGCTGTGCTGGCTGGTGGACTGGAGTGGATTGCTGTTCTGTTGGTCGAGTCATCTCGAAAACTGCCACAGTTTCCTCTTCCGCGTCGCCACCCATGAGAGAGGCAACTAATTTCTTGCCGAATCCTAGTGGTAGTAATTGCATAATGTTTGAATCGATCAGGTCGCCTACTTTAAGCGCAAAGGATACTTTTATCAATAAGTCATCTTTCGGAATAAGATCCCGGCCTTTATCAACAAGGACATCCATCAAATTGATTGTTGGTGGTGAAATATCGACTTTTTTATTGAACAAAGTCGACATTGAAGTAGCCGCGGAACCCATCATTTGGTTCATAGCTTCTTGGACAGCACTTAGATGAATTTCACCAAGGTCCATATTCGGATTTAAACCATCTCCGCCCAACATCAGATCCGCAATTATAGCCGCATCACTTTGTTTTATAACGAGTAAGTTCATGCCGCTAAGACCTACTGTATAGTCTACCTTAATGGCAACGTATGGATGAATGAATTCATCTTCCAAAGCTCCCTTATCGACAACCGAAATAGTAGGTGTCGTTATGTCGACTTTTTGTCCCAGCAATGCCGATAATGCTGTTGCTGAACTGCCGAAAGAGATATTACCAATTTCACCAAGCGCGTCTTTCTCCATATCATCCAAGTAATCTGCAGTTACTATTTCTATCGCGCTAGACTTCTTAGGCTCATCGCTTGACAATGGATCCCCACGTAATAATGCTTCAATTTCTTCCTGTGAAAGGATATTATCACTCATCATCTTCATCCACTCCGATCTTTGTATCAATTATCTGAACAGCCATCTGGTTTTTCAAATGCCCCGGCTGTGCGGTGAATTTCGGTATATCACCGATTTTTATGACGAGTGGATCGTCAATTTTACGATTTAACTTTACAACATCCCCCACTTGAAGGTAAAGGAAATCTTCAATCGTCATTTCTGCATTACCTAGCTCGGCGATGATAGACAAAGGAGCCTGTTTCAATCGTTTTTCAAGAACCACAGTTTGCTCTACTGTCGGTTCCTTCTTGTTGGTTTGCATCCAATAGCGTACCGACAAATTAGGTACGACTGGTTCAAGAACCACGTGTGGAATACAGATATTGATCATTCCACTTGATTCTCCGATGATAAGATTGAACGAGATAACAACGACTGTTTCATTCGGCGATATCATTTGAAGGAACTGTGGATTGACTTCAATCTCCGTCAGGAATGGATCGATATCGATGATCCCTGACCATGCTTCGCGTAAATTATCAAAAGAACGTTCGAATAAATTCGTCATGATTTTCAATTCAATTTCAGTTAAGTTATCAACTTTCCCCGGACTTTCTCCAACTCCACCCATCATGCGATCGAGCATCGTATAAGCTATGTTCGGGTTCACTTCCATTAGGATATTGCCGTCTAGCGGTGGAACTTCAAAAATATTAATTAAGGTCATATTGGGAATAGAACGAATAAATTCTTCGAAAGGAATCTGATCGACCGATGCAACATTGATTTGGACATACGTTCTCAACTGTGCTGAAAAATACGTCGTTAATAGCCTCGCAAAGTTCTCGTGAATCCTGGTCAAACTGCGAATCTGGTCTTTGGAAAATCGGAGTGCACGTTTAAAATCATACACTTTTACTTTCCTAGTCTCATCTTCCTTTTTCATGTCTTCAGCAGACATTTCCCCTGTTGAAATCGCAGACAATAATGCGTCGATCTCACTTTGGGATAATATATCCCCGGCCATATGGTCACCTCCCGCTATCTGACTCTAGTTCAACTACTTGATTATATAGGTTGTAATAAAGAATTCCATTGAATTCGCTGCGACGCTAGGGGACATCTTTGCTATTTACATAGTTATTCATACATTCAACTAAACTAGTTATTGAATAATGTAAGATACGATATAGACTTTTTGAACTTCCCCATTTTGCATAAGCGGGTTGAGTTGTCCGATCAAGACATCCTCGAAAGCCTTTTTACCAGCTTTTCCTTCAAGGTCTTTCGACGTCATCTCGGATAGTTCTTGGATAATAATATTTTTCACTTGGAAATCCCTTTTTGCAAGTTCTTCTCCAGCTAACTTATTATCTGTCTGGATTTTCAAGGTAAGTCGGACAAATTGTCGGTCGCCAAGATTCGTCGTAATTTCGCCGATATCAACCGAGGATTCAATAATCTCATCAATTGTTGGCTCTTTTGCATCGCCGCCTTTATCCAGTTGCATAACGAGAATGAGTCCAACTACGCCGAATAGGGTAATACAAACTAGTATGATAAGGGATACCGTCATTACTTTATTCTTCATCTTCTACACCTCGTATATGCGGATTTGATAATAACTGGACCGCCTTATAAAATTCGATGATGCGGCTGTTAACCTCTTCGGCGGTATCAAAGACTACATACTTCGTTCCTGTCGTTAGGGTAATCGTTGTATCAGGAAATGACTCGACTTTCTCAATGTACAGCGCGTTCAATGTAAACTCGGTTTTGTTTAGACGCGTAACTCGTATCATATGTAAGGGGCCGGGCACAGAGCCGGCCCGACCCTCCTTTTCTAGTGAAGCTATGTTTGGGGTGCCAGATACTGACACCCCATGTTTGTTTCCGGGTTAAAGAAATTATCGTTTCAAGTTAACAAGTTCTTGTAAAATCTCATCAGATGTTGTGATTATACGCGTGTTTGCTTGGAAACCGCGTTGTGCTACAATCATTTCCGTAAATTCTTCAGCTAGGTCAACGTTGGACATTTCTAGGAATCCGGATTCGACCTTGCCTATTCCTTGTGCTGTTGGTTCACCATATACTGCTCCACCCGAGTTAGGTGAAACTTGATACTTGTTACCACCTACTTTTTCAAGACCGCCCGGATTTGGGAATTTGGCCATTACGAGGGTACCCGCATACTTTAAAACTCCCTCACTATCAACAAAAGTTACTTTACCATCTTGAGCGATACTCATACTTTGCGCTGTTGTAGGGATACTAATTCGTGAAAGTGCGTCCCTTGTAGCATCTGGAGTAGTTGGATCGATTGGCGTAACAGTAGCTATATCCGCATCCTCATATATATCAGGGGTAGCCGGATCAACCGGAACTGTAACTTCAACTCCGTCAACACCAACTAAAAGCTGCCCCTCTCCATTCACAAGATACCCCAAATTATCCATATAGAAGTTACCCGCTCTTGTATATTGAATGTTTTCCACTTCACCATCATTTATCTGTCCTACCTGGAAAAATCCATCCCCTGCAACTGCAAGGTCTAATGTATTTCCCGTAAATTGTGTAGACCCACCAGTATGAATTGTATCAATTGCCGCAATTTGCGATCCAAGTCCAACTTGTTTCGCGTTAACCCCACCACGTACATCTCCAGATGCTGAAGCACCTGCCACTGTTTGTGAAATCAAATCTTTAAAAATCGTACGGCCTTTTTTAAATCCGTACGTATTAACGTTGGCGATATTGTTACCAATTACATCTAGCTTTGTTTGGAAGTTTCGTAGACCTGAAATTCCCGAATACATTGAGCGTAACATTTATATTTTTCCCCTCTCGATTTTAAAATGTGTAGCCGCCTCTATCAGTTAGCGGCTGATGGCATCCATATAGGTCCTGCCGATTTTTAACTAAGCACAATTGTTCCGTCAATATTTGTGAATAATTGGTCTTTTGCTTCCATACGATCCATTGCCGTAATGACGGTTGAGTTCTTCGCACTTACAATGAGTGCTGCCTGGTTCATCAGTACTAGCGATTCTTTGATTCCCTTTAACTTCGCCTCGTTCACCTTTTCAGTGACATGCTCCCACTCCGCATCCGATATATGGATGTTTCGTTCTGCCAAACGTTCTGATGCGTGTTTGCTTATTTTTAATTCGGCAGGCTGCACCGCATTGTTTAGATGTTCAAGAAATGATTGCTTCGGGCTTTGTCCGATTTTCGGCGATTTGCCTGGATGGATAACTGGTTGTCCTGAGATACGATGAAGATTTAATTTATCCATATCATCACTTCACTGTCGCTTCTTCGCTAATCGAGGTGAAATTTTTACCGTCAATTCGAGAACCGTTATCCAAAATGTATTGCAGTTTCCCATCTTTATTTGATACGGATACTACTTTACCTTCCTTCTCTTCCTCAGCGTCTTTGTAGCCGACAAACTTACCGATTAGCATACTTGCTTCAACGAGACTGTTAGTTCCGCCTGAGCCAGACATCACTTCTGAGATATTTCCTGGTGTTAATTCTTTGCCGTTATCCATAATGAATTTGACAGAACCATTGTCATACTTCACGGACACAATACGATTGGTCCCTTCATCGACGAGAGGTTTTCCATCTTCCCCAACAACCGGCGTGCCTTTATCATCTACCCTTAATTCATGCCAACGGACATCTTTTCCGGCAAAACTGTTGTACTGAATGAGTTGTAATTGACTTTGTGCTTCCGCGAACTTTTCAAAGGATTTCGATAAGTTCATCGTCTGTTCAAGCGCTGAAAACTGAGCCATTTGGGCGATAAACTCGTTATCTTTCATCGGATTTGTTGGGTCTTGGTTTTGTAATTGGGCGATGAGTAATTTCATGAAATCATCTTTACCCATAACTCCGTCACCGGTTTTACGATCATCCCGCTGCTTATTAATTAAATAATCCGATCCCGAAATAGATTTTTGTCCTGCTATCGTCATTCGTTACACTCCCAAATCAATCATATATTCTTGGAACGTCATTTCTTCTTCGTCATTTTGTTCCTGTTTCCCATCTGTTTCTTGGCCTTCTTTTCTGAAGTGTTGATTAAAGGCCTGGTCACGATCATTTTTCGCTGTATCTTGTAATGTTTGAGAAACGTCGATTCGTTCTACTTGCAGATTTTGTTGGAGGAATGCGCTTCTAAGCTGATGCAACTGACTATCGAGCATCTCTTTACCGAGTGCAGTGGATGCCAGAATTCGTGCCGTCATGATGCCATTCACCTGCAGCAATTCAATTCGAACTTGCCCCAGATGTTCTGGATACAGTTTGATTAGGAGACGATTTGTTCCGTCAGTTTGACCGAAATTCGAACGTTTAAAAATAGTTTGCATTTCTTTCATCAAGGCTTCATTTCGTGCGTTATTGCGATTTTCTACTTCAGTAAGTGTAAGTTCACCTTTAGCTGTTACCACAGTACCAAATGCGCTACTGGCAACTTGTTGCAATGCATCTTTGGAAGTTCCATCATCCGTCATTGTTCGCCCTGCTTCTACTGGAATAACAAATTGGACTACGTTTTTCGACTCCATCAATTGTACCATGCCATTCTTCGCAGAACTGCTGGAATTAAGTACATATTCGAAACGTTCACTTGCCGTTGCAAGGTAGCCTTGCAGCGTGAAAACTTGCTGTTCTTGTTTCATCAATAAATCGGTTTTTGGCGCGACAAGTTCCGCTGTTTTTAGCAACATCAACAATTCAACCGCCTGCTGTTTCGGTATTCCACCTTTTCCTTCAAGCGCATCTGTCAATTTAGCGAAAAACTGAGATGCCACGTTGTCAATGGTATTCAACACAGTCCAAAAGTCATACATATTAGACACTGCCAACAGTCCCTTTTCATCAAGACCTGCTTGTTCCAATAGTTGAAGCAAGCTTTCAATCAGTTGTTTTGGTTCAAGATTAAGTAGACTTGCAAGCTCTTCAAGATTGGAAATTGAGTCTAGTTTACTTTCGCCATCTTTTAATTCTTCAATAGAAGTTGCATTAAAAATTGCCATTATCGATTCATCGTTTATCCCGCTGACAATCTGTTCCTTTACGGGAGCGACAGTTAGTGGGCCATTTCCAGCGATATTGCTAAAAACTGATCCAAATGAATTTGTTGCCCGCTGACCTGACGGCACATTATTCGACGAAGTTTTCACACTTTTCCCAGCAATTGCTTGCAATGATGCGATGTTCACTAGTTCACCTCCCTTCAAAAGTAGCTATGTAAAGTCCCAATTACTTGGTCATCATCGTCATATATTTTGCTGCATCTTCAGGTGTCATTTTTTCAAGAATCGAAGCAAGAGTAGCAGGTTTCAAGCTTGTCAAAATCCGTATTGCTTCTGCATCGCTCATTTTGGTAATGACAGGTGCTGATGATTTTGCGGACATTTGCTCAAACGTCTTTACGATTTCAGTGAAGTTTTGTTTTGAGTCATCTTTATCGCGCATCAGCACTGCAATCTCATCAAGGAGCTTTTCTTGTTCAATCAGCAATTTTTCATTTTCAGTAGCTGATTTATCAAGATCTTGTTGGACCTTGAACAGTTGGGCTTCTTTCTCTTGAATTTCCGCCTGCATCGTCACGAGCCGCTCTTCGAGAACGAGATCACCCATAATAGGATCTTCTTCTTTCTTTTCAGTGGCGAATGGCAAATTACCAGTCAACTCTTTTGTCTTGTCGAATACGTTGACATCTGCGAACTTTGCAATTATTAGCACGAGCGCCATTGTGAATAACAGCGGAATCAGCACCCAAAGCAACAGTTTTTGGAAGGTGTTGCTTTTCCCCCCCGGTTCTACGCTAGCTACTTGTTCTGTTTGTTTAGTCTTTTTCACCAAATTATCACCTATTTTCTCTTCTTCGGAACTTCAACGTCGACAATTCATCGAGCTGAATCGCTTCTAGCTGTTCCATTTCAGTGCGATAATGTTCACGATCTTTTTCTTTCATCTTTTCAAACTTTCGAACTTCAAGCGTTTTCTCCAAAAGCTTATTCTCGTACCAATTCATTTTCGAGCGCGCTTGCATGACCTGCTGCTGCACTTCTGCAATTCTTTTCTCTAAGCTGCCAATGAAACGCGAATAATAATGAATTTCATTGACCGAAAAACCGACCGCCATCTTGACCTGCTGCTCGCTGAGCGTGTCTTCTTTCTTTTTCAGTAGTTCATACAGTTTAGTTGCCACCGTTTCGAATGCCTCAACCGAACCTTTAAATTCCACTTCAGTCTCCGTTTTTTCTTGTTCGCGGAAAGTCAGCACTTTTTCAAAGCGGTAATTATAAGGCTTCATACGTTCCCGCCTCCAACACCAAGCGATACAAGCTCAGCTATACTATCTTCGATTGAAATGTTATCTTTGAAACCTTGTTTTAAAAAATTTGTAATAAGTGGTTCGAATTCAATTGCTTGATCAATTTCTTTTGATGTCCCACGTTTATAAGCTCCGATGTTAATAAGGTCTTCGGATTTATTGTAGGTGTAATAAAGTTCGCGTAATCTTTCGGCTGCTTTGACATGCACTGGATCTGCAATGTGGTTCATAAGCCGGCTAACACTTTTCAGAACGTTGATTGCTGGATATTGTCCTTTGTTCGCCAGTGTCCGGTCTAGTACGATGTGACCGTCCAAGATTCCCCGGACCGCATCAGCAATTGGTTCATTCATATCATCGCCATCCACAAGCACTGTATAGAACGCTGTAATTGAGCCGTGCTCATTGGTACCTGTACGTTCTAGCAATTTTGGCAAGATAGCAAAGACTGAAGGCGTATAACCGCGCGTAGCAGGTGGTTCCCCGACTGCTAGGCCTATTTCCCGCTGTGCCATTGCTACCCGTGTGACTGAGTCCATCATAAGCATGACATTCATACCTTTGTCTCTGTAATACTCAGCGATTGCTGTTGCTGTAAAGGCCCCTTTAATACGCATGAGTGCCGGCTGGTCCGATGTTGTAGCAACAACAATCGACCTGCTCATCCCTTCAGGTCCAAGATCACGTTCAATGAATTCACGGACTTCACGGCCACGTTCACCAATCAGCGCAATGATATTCAAATCGGCTGTCGTATTGCGGGCAATCATCCCAAGCAATGTACTTTTCCCTACACCAGACCCCGCAAAAATCCCTACCCGTTGACCTTTACCAACTGTCAACATGCCATCAATGGCCTTGACACCCACCGCAAGTTTTTCGTTGATTGGCGGACGCGTGAGGGCATTAGGAGGATCTTGCTCAGTCCTAACAGTAGTTAATCCTCTTGGAAGAATGCTGTTATCGATTGGGTTCCCCATTGAATCTAGCACTTTCCCTACTAAATTCATCCCTACTTTAATTTCAAGCGGTTTGCCCAAACTTTCAACAAGGCACCCGCTGGATATATCACGGATATTCGTATAGGGCATCAGAATGACGATTTCTTCCTTGAATCCGACAACTTCTGCCTTAATAATCGAATCTTTGTTACCTGTATTATTTAAATGGATATGACAGACATCCCCGATTGAACTTTCAGGTCCTTGTGACTCAATCATCAACCCTACAACTCGGACAACGCGCCCCATTTTTTTGAAAGTCTTTACATTAGGAATGACCCCAATCAAGTCCGCTGCTTTTTTCATCGTCAGTCACCACTTTCCATGATACCGATGAGTTTCTCCCTTAATTCATTCAACTGCTCGTCTATGCTGACTACAATTCGCCCATGATTAGTTTCGATATAACACTCCGTTGATTCGAAATCATCATTTGCAAATATCAGGAATGGTACATTCGGCGGGAAAATTGATGCAAGTTCAGAACGACTATTAGAAACGAGTTCGTAATAATCGAGCGACACATACAATTTAATTTCTTTCATTTCACGCGTCTCTTTTAAGGCTCTTTTGACAACCGACAAATAAATTTCTTCATCGTCTAGAAGTGTTTGTCCAATAATCCGTTCCGCGGAAAGCATAGCAAGATCGAGAATGATGCGCTCCTGGCTTACAAGATATTGACTTGCGTTTTCCGAAGATAACGCTGTTGTGTCATTTGCAGTACGAACAGAAGCCGCCATATCGGCTAATGACTTGTTATGTCCCTCTTCGTAACCTACTTGAAACCCTTCGTCATATGCTTGTTGCTGAAGTGCCGTTTTTTCGTTCTGCCAGGCCGCTTGCATTGCTAGGATATCTTCGGTAGCCGTTTGTCTTAGCCGTTCGATTGCCTCTTTTTCCTGTTCAATTATCGTGTTGGCCTCTTTCAACAAGCGGTCCCGTTCAACTAGTATGGTATCTAATGACAAATTCACTTCCGTGTCGACTTCCTGTGAAACCGAAAGACTGCGAATGGAGATTTCTTTCGTTTTTCCCTCCTCCAATAGCGTATTGAATGAACGAAATACATTAGACAATGATGTCATCTCCTCCACCACGAGCGATTATGATTTCACCTGATTCTTCCAATCTACGAATTGTGCTTACAATACGAGATTGAGCCTCTTCGACATCTTTCAATCGTACGGGTCCCATGACTTCCATCTCTTCTTGGAACGATTCTGCCATCCGTTGGGACATGTTCCTGAACAAGACTTCTTTCACTTCTTCACTAGACACTTTCAGTGAAAGGATTAGATCTTCATTTTCACAGTCGCGGATAATACGTTGAATTGAACGGTTGTCCAATGTAACAATATCTTCGAAGACAAACATGCGTTTCCTAATTTCTTCTGCGAGTTCCGGATCTTGAATTTCAAGTGCATCAAGAATCGTTTTCTCTGTTGTTCTGTCAACTCCATTAAGCACTTCGACGACTGCATCGATGCCACCCGTTTCCGTGTGATCCTGCGTTACAGTTGAAGATAGTTTCCGCTCAAGTACCGCTTCGATTTCACTTATAACCTCTGGTGAAGTCGAGTCCATCGTTGCAATTCGTTTCGCGATATCTGCCTGCATTTCCTGTGGCAATGCCGATAAAATCATTCCAGCCTGTTCTGCCTCTAAGTATGACAAGATCAGTGCAATGGTTTGCGGATGTTCGTTTTGAATGAAATTCATAATTTGTGATGGATCGGCACGTCTAGCAAAATCGAAAGGTCGGACTTGTAAAGATGAGGTCAAGCGATTGATAATTGCTTGCGCATGATCTTTACCAAGCGCTTTTTCAAGTATCGTTTTTGCATAGCCTATACCGCCTTGCGAGATATAATCCTGAGCAAGTGCGATGTTATGAAATTCTTCGATAATTTCTTCTTTCACGGATGCCTCAACTTTTTTCACACCTGAAATTTCAAGCGTTAGACGTTCAATTTCGTCCTCATTCAAATGCTTATAAATGGATGCTGATACTTCCGGACCGAGAGAAATGAGCAGAAGTGCTGCTTTTTGTTTTCCTGTCATCCCTTTTTCTTTCTTAACCACAGTTCATCCCTCCGTCATTCCTCGGCTATCCATGAACGCAATAGTTTGGCAAACTCTTCCGGTTTCTCTTTCGCCATCTTCTCGAGTTGTTTCCTGCGAATAGTTCCTTCTGTTTCAAATTCATTATTAATGTCTTCCACATCAAATGTTGCAAGTTGTTCTTCCATTATTAGTTCTTCTAGCTCTTCCGCTTTTCGTCGATTCCTGATGAACATAAACACAACAATACCGATAATAAGAATGACTACCCCACCAATCGCGTAAATCCACCATGGGATTGCGGACTTTGGTGTAGCGAAGTCGTCTACTTTACCATTAAAAGGTTGTACTGAAACGGCTATTTTGTCATTTAATTCCTCCATAGTCAACGCTCCGGCAGCCTCTTTGTCAATGGATGTGCGAATGATTGTCTCCAGTATACGTTGGACATCATCTTGCATCCCTGGTGGCATCGATGTTGGGTCATCTGCTGTTGGTGGTTCAACCATTACCTGGATTCCGATATCACGAATCTTATATGGGCTTTCAACAATTTCTTTACGAATGCGATTCACTTCATTATTAACCGTTTCTTCGATTTTTTCATAATCGCCGTTTGAAAATGACCCTTCCACATAGCCGGTTCCATTATCTGTAGGGTCTTCTCCTGCGGGAGTCCCTCCAGCGACTGGTCCGTTTCCTGTAAACGACTCGGTAAGTCGTTGCACACTAAGTGCAATTCCTTCCATACTTTCCTCGTCAACAGGCAACACTAAATTTTCTTCCCTGTTTTCAAGTTGAAAATCAATATCTGTTGTGACTGATACAACAATTTTATCTTGCCCCATCATTGTTCCTAGCATCATCTGTACTTGACGTTGCAAATCACGCTCTACTGTCTTTTTTAGCGTCATTTGGTCCGCAATGCTAGGTCCATATGTATTATTGGTTGCTTTCAAATCAAAATACTCAGAGTACTGGTTCATGATGACAATATCATCGGTAGCTAAATTCGGTATACTTTTTGATATTAGATTATACAGTGCTGTAATCTGCGGATCAGTGAATTGGTGTCCCGCATCTGTTTTCAACATAATTGATGCACTTGCCTGTTGCGTAGTCTCATTTAAGAAAACACTCTCCGTCGGCAATGTGACCATCACTTTTGCATCTTTCACACCTTCGATTCCTTTAATTAGGTTCGCAAGTTCAGTTTGCATCGAAGCCAGTTTAATCATATTGAACTCGTTATCTGTCGTTCCAAATCCCGCATTTTCTGCAAAGAATGAGTAATCAATCATTCCTGAATTCGGAAACCCCTCTGCTGCAAGTGACACAAGCAAGGAATCTACATTGTCCCGTGGCACCAGTATCGATGTTCCACCCGGCGCAACCTTATTTTTCACCCCTTGAGCATCTAACTGTTCTTTAATACGTCCGATTTCTGCCCGAGATACCTCCGAATAGAGTGGCACATATTCCGTCTTTGACAGAAAAAACGTCAAGCTAGCGGCGATTAAAATAACAGCTACAATAGATACCAAATAAGTAGTTTTTTGTTTTTTTGTACGACTTGACCAAAACGTCTGAAGATCCGCTCTGATTTTCGTCAATCTATCATTCATTGTAATCCCCCGGTCAGCTTACGTAATTCAAATATGGATAACACAAATGCTACGTACATTCAAACAGGCATCCGGATGACTTCTTGGTACGCTTCTATTACTTTATTCCTTACTTCCATCGTTGCATTTAACGTGATCGTCGCTTTTTGGGCTGTAATCATGACATCATGAAGCTCGACATCTCCGCCACGCACTAGTTTTTCTGTCATCATATCTGAATCTGATTGTTTATTGTTGACCTCTTGAATTGCATCTTTTAAAAAGGTTCCGAAACTTTGTTGCGCCTCATAGGGCGTTGACGCTGGTTTCATTTGATTGTCCATCTTAAGTAGCCCTGCTGATTGCGCAGGATTAAAAATAGATTGTATGGCCATTCGAGTAACATCCTTCCAGTATCATTATTTGCCGATTTCAAGTGCTTTCATAAGCATTGATTTATTAGCATTAATCACAGTTACATTTGCTTCATAAGAACGTGTAGCGGACATGAGGTCAATCATTTCCCGTAGCGGATCGACATTTGGCATTGACACATACCCTTCGTTATTTGCATCGGGATGAGACGGATCAAAGACAAGCTTAAATGGCGTTTCGGTATCTTCTTTAATCCTAGAAACCGTAACGCCATATCCTGCTGACCCTTTTATTTGTTTGCCCATCGATGCATTTAACATCGATGAGAATTGCCCTTCTCGCGGCAGGAATGTAACCGATTTACGGCGATAAGGTTGCCATTCACCATCAACCATTTTCCCGCGCGTTGTATCGATGTTCGCCATATTGGATGATATAACATCCATCCGCATGCGTTGCGCAGTCAATGCTGATGCAGACGTATTTAAGCTATGGAATATCGTCAACGTCAACGACCTCCTTTAATAACATTTTGTAACGTATTGAACTTTCCATTAATACGGTCCACAACTGCGTTATAGTAAATTTGGTTGGCCGCAAGATCAGCCTGTTCCTTATCCATATCCACACCATTTCCATCTTGTCGATAACGAAGATTGGAATAATTGAAAACACCAGGGCTCGTTCCGTTAGATTTAAAATTCATATGCCGCTCATCTGTTTTATAAGTTTCTAACGAATTCCCTTGCACATTTGCAAACACTTCTTTAAAACTGACATTTTTCGCTTTATAATTTGGTGTATCGATATTTGCTATATTCTGCGAAATCGTTTTCCCTTTTGTTGCAGAATAATCCAATCCGCGCTCCAATTGCGTTATCATTGATCCAAATAAATTCATTGCCTGCACCTCATGTTCCCTCTATTGGTGAATCAAAATAGTATTCACTTCGCAGTACTAATCTAGTACTCTTAATACATACTTCTATTGTAGCGGATTTTGTTGATGCTTGTCTATACATGTCGAGTACTATCTATTAGCCAAAAACAACCTGTTTCAGAGTAGCTTGTTTATATAAAATAAATTATTAGTTCCAAAACCACCATTTAGCCGTTCCTTCTATATATACCCACTAGATGACAGTTAACTCCTTTTATTCCATTTTAATTTAATATAAAAAACACTTCTTCCAAATTCGGAAGAAGTGTTTTTTCATCTATAACATACTTATGATTTTTGTTTTTCAAGTTCTTCAAGGAATTTATTATTAAGGACCTTGATATATGTCCCTTTCATTCCTAGGGAACGAGATTCGATGACGCCAGCACTTTCTAGTTTACGAAGTGCATTTACGATTACTGAACGTGTAATACCTACACGGTCTGCAATTTTAGATGCTACTAGTAGACCTTCATTGCCATCAAGCTCATGGAAAATGTGCTCAATCGCTTCGTGTTCACTATATGAAAGTGAATTGATAGCCATTTGAACAACTGCTTTACTACGTGCTTCGATTTCAATTTTCTCTGATTTCTCGCGTAAAATTTCCATTCCCACAACAGTCGCTCCATATTCCGCTAGGATCAAATCATCATCCTGGAAATCTTCTTTAAGTCTAGCCAAGATTAGTGTACCTAGGCGTTCACCGCCGCCAACGATTGGAACAATTGTTGTTAAGCCGTCTTTGAAGAGTTCACGATTTTCAATTGGGAAGACTGTGTGTGAACTGTATACATCCAGATTCGAAGATGTTTCTCTTACTTCAAACAAACGATGTGTATATTCCTCAGGGAATTTACGATCAACGAACATTTGCTTCATGCGTTCGTTTTCGATTTGGTGGTGTATTTCTAAACCAAGTAATTTTCCTTTTCTGCTTACGATGAATGCATTACAGTCGATAACAGAACTAAGCTTCTCAGCCATTTCCTTAAAGTTTACTGGTTTACCTGCCGATTCTTGTAGCATTGCGTTAATTTCACGTGTTTTTGATAATAAATTCATTTGTTTTCTTCCTCCTCATAATAGTTGCTAAGCGTTTAAAGAATATTCTAAAGGTTTTTAATCATTAAATAAACTAAAACGTTTCGATTAAAGTATAAATTGCGACAAATCTTTATTTTTTGCGATATCTTTCAACTTTTCATCGACATACGCGGGCGTTATTTTTATTGTTGCCGGTCCGATATCAGCCGCTTCATACGATAGTTCTTCGAGTAGTTTCTCCAAGATGGTATGTAGACGTCTTGCACCAATATTCTCCGTATCATCATTCACTTCAAATGCAATTTCAGCAAGTCGGCTGATTGCTTCATTAGTAAAATCCAAAACAACATTTTCTGTATTGAGCAATTTTTCGTATTGACGGATAAGAGAAAAATCAGGCTCTTTTAAAATACGTTCAAAATCATTCTTTGTCAGCTTTTCAAGTTCAACCCGAATTGGAAAGCGTCCTTGCAGTTCCGGAATAATATCGGAGGGTTTTGACATGTGAAACGCCCCTGCCGCAATAAACAATATGAAATCGGTCTTTACTGTACCGTACTTTGTCGAAACAGTCGAGCCTTCAACGATTGGTAAAATGTCCCGTTGAACGCCTTCTCGTGAAACATCGGCTGACGAACCACTTCCACCCCGACTTGCAATTTTGTCCATTTCATCAATGAAGATGATACCTGACTGCTCTGTAAGCTCGATTGCACGTCTCGAGATTTCATCATGATCAATCAGTTTGTCGGCCTCTTCCGCTTCAAGTGCGATTCGGGCATCCTTCACTTTCATCTTCCGTTTGACTGTCTTTTTCGGCATAAGGGAAGAAAGAGCATCTTGCATATTCGCACCCATCTGTTCCATACCCGACCCTTGTAATGCGTCAAACATGGATGGCTGCTGTGCGGAAACTTCTACAGTGACCATTTGTTCTTCAAGTTCTCCAGCTTTTAGGCTCGTCGCAATCTCAGAGCGTTTACGCTTCACTTCGGCTACTTCTGCATAATCAGGCTCTTCCTGCTCTGCTTTTTGGCCAAACAGCATTTCGAACGGGTTTTGCATACCGCCCGTTTTCTTTTTTTCGGGAACAAGTAATTCGATTAGCCGCTCTTCTGCAAGAATAACCGCATTCTCTTTCACAGCTTCACGCTGCTCTTCCCGAACAATTCGAACACCAGCTTCTGTTAAGTCTCTTATCATCGACTCGACATCACGGCCTACATAGCCTACTTCAGTAAACTTCGTCGCTTCCACTTTTAGGAATGGAGCATTTACCAGCTTAGCGATTCTTCTTGCGATTTCAGTCTTCCCAACACCTGTAGGGCCAATCATAAGTATGTTTTTCGGTATGATTTCACTTTTCTCGTCATCAGAAAGCAGACTTCTTCTGTACCTGTTACGAATGGCTACAGCCACTGCACGCTTGGCTTTGTCTTGACCGATAATATATCTGTCAAGATGTGCAGTCAATTCCTTGGGTGTCAGCTCTTGTCTTTTTATCATTCGAGTACCTCCACAATAATATGATCATTTGTGAAAACGCATATTTCTGCGGCGGTCTCTAGTGCCGCTTGGGCTATTTCTGCAGCAGTGAGCGAATGTCCGCTATACTTTTTCAAAGCCCGGCCAGCGGCAAGTGCGTAATGGCCGCCTGAACCGATTGCCAAAACACCATCATCCGGTTCAATCACTTCACCTGTTCCAGACACGAGTAACAAACGCTCATTATCCATAACAAGTAACATCGCCTCAAGTTTCCGTAGAATCCGGTCACCACGCCATTCTTTCGCAAGTTCAACAGAAGCCCTTTGAAGGTTCCCATTGTACTCTGTCAGTTTGGCTTCAAACAATTCGAATAGCGTGAAAGCGTCCGCTACCGATCCCGCAAAACCTGCCAGTACTTTACCACCAAAAATTCGGCGGACTTTTTTTGCCGTATGTTTCATGACGACTGCGTTTCCTACCGTCACTTGCCCATCACCTGACATGGCACAAGACCCTTCATGGCGAATGGCAAAGATTGTCGTTGCATGGAATTCCATCAGATCATCCTCCTATGCTCGCGGGTGCGTATTCATATATGTTTTCCGTAAATGCTCTTTTGTTATATGTGTATACACTTGCGTTGAAGATAAGTGACTATGTCCAAGTAGTTCCTGAACGGTTCTCATGTCGGCGCCCCCTGCCAAAAGGTGGGTCGCAAAAGAATGGCGAATCATATGTGGATAGATTTTCGAGTGAAGTGATGCGCGTTCCATCATCATGCTAAGAATATGGCGCACACCGCGGTCAGTCAGTGGGTCCCCCCGTAAATTGACGAACAGCATGTCATGCTCTTTCTGTTTCATCAAATTCAATCTGCTGTTCTCACGATAAGCATCCAGTGCAGATTGCGCAAAACTCCCGAATGGTACATATCGTTCCTTACGTCCTTTTCCCATAACCAAAACAATGCCGAGGTGATCATCGATATCGTGCATTTTGACAGCTGTCAGCTCGCTGACCCGCATGCCGGTTGCGTAGAGTAATTCAAGGAGTGCATAATCACGCAAAGACTTGCTATCTTCCCCTTCACAGGATGAAAATAAAGACTCCATTTCCTCTTCATAAAAAAAAGCCGGAAGTCGTTCTTCCTTCTTCGGGTGATGGAGAGAACGAAATGCGCTATCACTAATGCCATACCTGTCATTCGAAAATTTAAAAAAGGAACGGATAGAAGATATTTTTCTAGAAATCGATGCTCTCGATAAACCCAAGTCATACAGTTCAGTAGCATAAAGTCTTGCTTCAGGATAAGTCACATCGTTCAAATCCGTAATGCCTTCAACTTCCAGAAATGACAGAAATGCATCAACATCTTTTTCATACTCTGACACTGTGTAAAATGAATAGTTCTTTTCTAAGCGTACGTACGAAATGTATTCATCACGGATGATAGAAGGTTGTACTGTCATACACTTCACCCCCCTGAATAAAAAGCCTTTAAGTTATTAAAGTATTTTGAGTCATTTGAATAATAACACATTATTTACGAAACGCCATAGCAAAGCGAGTTGACTAATAGCCGAAAGATAGCGACTAATCCAGAAATTCAAAAGTCATCCACGATTCACTATACAATACTTGTTGATCGTACGGCAACTATCTATTACCAAGAAGTCTGACCTCTTTCAAATTGTTCTTGTTACCGACACAATTTGTTCATATCCAGGACAAAAGCGCAAGTATTCGCCGCCTTAAGGGACTAGAACTTAGGCGTCTATTACCTTATTTTCAACTTATTCACAGTACGAAACTTACTAATTTCCTGGACAATAAAAAGAAGAAGGCTAGGAATACTTTCTCTAGCCTTCTCCTTTAAAAAACAAACTATTCAAGATAATGATACTAATTGGAACTCACTAATCGCTTTAAGCGCACGTTCTGCATGCTTCTCGGCACGTTCTAATTTAGTTCTAACGCGTTTACCAAGTTCCGGAAAAAGACCAAAGTTGATATTCATCGGCTGGAAGTTTGTTGGATTTGCCTCGGTAACATATCTCGCCATGCTGCCAAGTGCCGTTTCGTGTGGGAAAAGGACTAACTCTTTACCAAGTGCTAGATTGGCAGCGTTAATGCCGGCAATAAGGCCTGAACCTGCCGATTCGACATATCCTTCAACGCCCGTCATCTGTCCCGCGAAAAACACATTAGAGTTCGCCTTTAACTGGTAAGTCGCATCGAGTACACGTGGTGAGTTAATAAATGTGTTGCGATGCATTACACCATAGCGAACGATTTCAACGTTTTCAAGACCTGGGATAAGGCTAATAACTTCCTTTTGCGCACCCCATTTCATATGCGTTTGGAATCCTACGATGTTATACAAGGTTCCGGCTGCATCATCTTGACGAAGCTGAATGACCGCTTTTGCAAGTTTGCCTGTTACCGGATGTTCAAGTCCAACTGGTTTAAGTGCGCCGAATAACAACGTCTGCGCACCGCGCTGGGCAACCACTTCCACCGGCATACATCCTTCGAAGTAGATTTCTTTTTCGAACTCCTTAAGCGGTACAATTTCTGCCGCCACAAGCGCATTATAGAAACGTTCGAATTCTTCCTCATCCATTGGACAGTTTAAATAGGCTGCTTCGCCCTTATCATAACGGGATTTTAAATAGACTTTGTCCATATCGATTGAATCTTTTTCAATAATTGGTGCTGCAGCGTCATAGAAATATAGATATTCCTCGCCTGTCAGTTTACGAATTTGTTCAGCAAGTGCCGGTGATGTCAACGGACCAGTAGCGATAATCGTAATGCCTTCTGGCAGTTCCGTCACTTCTTCATTAATAATTTCGATAAGCGGATGGTTTCGAATCGTGTCGGTAACATGACCAGCGAACTCATGGCGGTCGACCGCCAACGCCCCTCCAGCGGGAACCGCGCAAGCATCAGCTGCTCGTATAATGAGAGAGTCGAGCATTCTCATTTCTTCTTTAATAATACCAACTGCATTCGTCAAATTGTTCGCGCGCAACGAGTTACTGCACACGAGCTCTGCAAATTTGTCTGTATGGTGCGCAGGCGTCTGTTTTACCGGCCGCATTTCATATAAGCGTACATTCACTCCACGGCTAGCAATTTGCCATGCAGCCTCACTCCCTGCGAGGCCTGCGCCTATCACATTTACGATGGGTGTCATCCCGTCACCTTCTCTCTAGTGTTCTTTTTGTCTAGCTCCTGGCGCCAGATGCTTGGGTCATAAGCAGTCCAGCTATGTGGCAAAAACCGCCACGTCGCTGGATCGTCTTATGCCTGTCGCGGGCCCACAGGATGTGGGTCACAAAGCCGTTGCCACATAATGTGGCGAACTTAGGCTTTGTTCATTTGTAGCGGCGCCTTCCGCTTTTCTTGGTTGTCCAGCTCCGGGCGCCAGATGCTTGGGTCATAAGCAGTCCAGCTATGTGGCAAAAACCGCCACGTCGCTGGA
>NZ_JADPRX010000029.1:0-53646 GCF_017347125.1 Sporosarcina sp. E16_3 | reverse complement strand
AGCACATCGTTTCATTTTGTTTTTCAATGTTTAAACTCCAAACTGTTTAAAATGATGGTCAAGGTGCTTGTATATTCCTTTACCCCATTGCTCAGAAGTAAGTTTCCCGAAAAAAGGATGCGGATGAGTTGTGCACTTCTCTGGTCCGTTATTTTGAAATGCGATAATTTTTTGTTTAAGCTTTTCTTTTTCTGTGTCAAATTCTCTATCATCTGCAATCAAAATGGTTGGAATTGTAGACAAATTATGGGGCAATGTCTTGTCATTGTAAATGATTTGTTTTGCAAACCTCCCTACTATTATTCCTAACCAACTCCTTGCTGGAAAAGAATTTCCCATTGCAATGTCTTGGAAAGAAGAACAATGTGCTAGCATTTGGGCAACATCCATTTTTCCCCATTGCGGTTGTGAATTTGGACTCAATTTGTCAATACGCTTTAAAACTTCTGCTGTGTGCATATGATTAAATATATTTTTCATTAGTGCATATCCCCTTTAATTATAATGAGTTAACCTTCTTAATTTATTTTGCCCGATAATTGAACACAAGTTAAACAACACTGTTCAACTAACCCGCTTGTTAGCGCAATAAGATAAGCATTATTGTTGTTCCGTTCAAGCACACGTTAGGTAAAGTAAGAAATTACTCTTTTCAATTACTTAATATGAAATTTCAATCTTCTTTCATCAAAAGTTTTTTCATCTTCGGTTTCAAATCCGTAACCATCAAAGATAATTGAATTTACTGGAACTAGCGGAGTTAATGCGATTTTCCAATTACCACCTTCCAATACAAGAACCACTAAAAAATAATTAACCCCATTTATGTGATACTCATTTTCGTGATAAACCTTATAATCAACCGCAACATAAAACGCCCTTTTAATACTGTACTTATCCATATAACGATCCGGTAAATAATTTTCAGCATAACCATATGGTAGCTCTTTCCACTTTATTAATCGAGCTTTTCTAATATTGAGTAAACCTACCTTTTTTTCCTGGTTTTCTTCATCATCCATAAAACTTTTCATTTCATTTGCTTCTTCCTTAACATACCACTTATCTACATTAATCCATCGATTTTCATTTATATCATTAAAATAGCCAGCGATTACTTTTATTGCAGATTTATATCTAACTTTAGTGGAGCTTTCGCGGATTGAAGGAGAAGTATCGTTGGGATTCGCAATTACTGTTCCATAATTCAACCCACAAATTAATATACTAATTAAAACCAACAGAAGAGGGCCACTTTTATTCAATATCATCACCCCAAATCATATTTGGGTTTAGTTTATGCAGTTCAGTTAAAACAATCCGTTGTAATTCAATGTTTTCTCCCCATCAACCGAACCCGTTAAAAAATCAAGTGCTTTTTGATATCCAGTACCTTGCAATGAACAATACCTTATGATATATTGTTGTCAACGAGTACTTTATATACGCCAGTACTGTTCATTAATTACTAGCGGAAGGAGTGTGTGTGAAGTGAATGTGCAATTCAAAAAAGGCGTGCTGAATTTATGCGTGCTTGTTCTTCTCGATAAGCAAGATCGCTATGGTTACGAGCTTGTGCAAAAGATTTCCGATCAAATTTCCATTTCTGAGGGATCAGTTTATCCCCTGTTGCGACGTTTAACGAAAGAAGGTTATTTCACGACCTATTTGCAGGAATCAACGGAAGGACCTCCCCGTAAGTATTATAAATTGACGGATGCGGGTCGTACCTATCTTCACGACCAATTATCGGAGTGGAAAAATTTCACGGATGGCGTCAATACATTAATCGAGGAGGGTGTACAGAATGACTGAAAACCAATTTATAGGTGAACTTGAAACTGCATTGAAACGACTGCCTACTGAGGAACGGAATGATATTATTCAAGATATCCAGGAATACTTCACTAACGGTCGTGAGGATGGAAAGTCAGAAAGTGAGATTGCTACTTCTCTAGGATCTCCTGTTAAAATTGCTGAGGAATTACTTGGATCGTATTCATTTGTGGAAAATAAAGCGGAAATCACATCGACGAATGAAGTCATTACAATCCAAGATGATCGATTTTTGAATGTTGACATCAACGTCCAGCATGGCGCACTAGTTGTCAGTCCGTCTGACAGTTCGGTGACGACCGCCGAACTAATTGGCTCCAATGAGAAATTGAAACTAACTGCGGAAGTGGTTGGCGATACATTGTTCATCCGGCTGAAAAGCCTACGCCACTGGTTACTCATGTTTAATTTCAACATGAAGGCAGTGACACTCAACGTGTTCATTCCTAAGAAGCTGTATCAAACGATTGTGATGAAGACAGATAATGGACGGATTTCTGCCGAGAAAATACTGTGCAAAAAAATCAGTGTGAATACCGATAATGGAAAAATCCAATTAAAAGAGATTGCTGCCACGTCGTTGACTGCCGAAACGGATAATGGACGAATTGAAGTTGATAAGGTGCAGGTCGATCATTTACGCACGAAAACGGATAACGGGCGAATTGAAATGCGTCATGTCGATGCGGACAGCATTGTAGCTGAGTCTGATAACGGTCGAATCGAGCTCGAACATGTTACGGGTTCCATTGTCGGCAGTACGGATAATGGACGGATTACACTTCAGACGGATAGCCTTGATCGGAATATTGATTTTCAAACGGATAACGGAAGTATTGTTATCCAATCAACCAGCAAGCCTACAAATGTTTCCATTCATACGAAAACCGGCCACGGTAAAGTCGATGTATTTGGCGAACGAAATTCACGGACGGTCATCGGCGCTGGTGAACACACGATTCGCTTGAAGTCGGATAATGGACGGATTACGGTAGGGTGATTGTGGATATGGTTGGTTAGCGAAGTTATATGATCGTTTGGCTAACGGATATGATTGGTCCGCAACGTTATATGCTCGTTTGACTTACGGATATGCTCGGTCCGCAAAGTTATATGCTCGTTTGACTTACGGATATGCTCGGTTCGCAAAGTTATATGCTCGTTTGGCTAACGATATGCTAGGTCTAAAACGTTATATGATCGCTCTCTAGGTCAACTAGTTAACTTAAAATAAAAAAAGCTGATGATACACCGATTTCCCGGTGTATCATCAGCTTTTCAATGTTTTCACACGACCGGCGCTTCTCCGCCAAACACTGCCCACTCTTCACGGGATGGTCCGTAGACGCCCGGTACACGCAAGCCGGCTTGCCTCATGAGAACTGTCATTTGACCGCGGTGATGCGTTTGGTGCGCTGTTAATATAGCTAGGACAGTTCCAATCGCCCATTGCTCCCCGTACATCTCT
The DNA here is from genome assembly GCF_017347125.1 of Sporosarcina sp. E16_3. Lineage (NCBI taxonomy): Bacteria > Bacillati > Bacillota > Bacilli > Caryophanales > Caryophanaceae > Sporosarcina > Sporosarcina sp. E16_3. Next base: position 50,342 of record NZ_JADPRX010000029.1, on the reverse strand, counting down.
TTTAAATCCGCCAACGATCCATCAGTCCACTGTTCTTTGATTGCTGCAACCATTGCTTTATTTGTTGAACTGTAAGCTCCCGCGATTTCGGCAGCCGTTGTTGGTACAGCTGCATCGTGAGGATCCGCTTCGAAATCAAGACCTGTCCGTGACATCATCTCACCAAGTGTTGTGACAACATGCCACGCAATTCGGCCGAGGGTACGGTCTTCGGGTGATACTTCTTGTTCAAGAGACTTATCAGTTAATGCATCTAGTATTTTTTGTGTCGATTCACTTTCATGGCCCCAGTTAATAAGAAACTCTTCGATTGTTTTAAACAACTAAAATCCCTCCAAGTTTTGCTTTACTCTATAATCCTTTTCGCCATTTGTCGTAATTTCTCCTTCAATATCATAAAAATAGAGGACGAGGAGGCATCCTCTATTGGCTGATTGTGGAACTCTTCATTTTATCATCTTCCACAACTTCACTCATTATTCCCTATCATGGTTATAATGAAACAACATTGTCATGGTATATTTTCCAAAATTAGAATGGAGGAATCTTGTGGCTCGTAAAAGAATGCTGTTTTCATTCCTACTATTATTTTCTATCCTACTGACAGCTTGCTCAGCGAAAACACCCGGTGTGGATAGTCCAGAATTTGATCAAGCACAATCTGAATTTATCGAGGAATTAAACATTGAAAATATTTACGCTTCATTGAACGAATTAACGAAAAATCCTCGAGTAGCTGGCACAAGTTCGGAAATGCGGGCGGCTGCTTTTTTGACTGTACAATTGAAGGCGGAAGGATATGAAGTTGCCGTTCAACCATTCGATTTCGAAAGGTACGTCATACCGGAGTCGCAAAGCCTGACTGTCGAAGGCTTTGCGGGCCCACTCTCCCCTGCTCCATTTCAATATTCGGTTGACGGTAATGTCGACGGCCAATTGGTCGATGCAGGATATGGCTTGAAAAAAGATTACAAAAAAATTGATGTAAAAGGAAAAATTGCGCTTGTCGCTGTTGATAAAACCGCTTTTTCTGAACTGGTTTTATTGGCATCAGAGGTTGGTGCAAAGGCTATTCTTCTCTATTTCCCCGATGAATTAGAAATTGATAAATGGACGCTTGGTAAAGAGCATTTTAAAGAATTCATTCCCGCGCTGGCTCTTACTTATGATGATGGAACGAAGCTTGTTGAATTAGTCAAAAACGGCAGTCCTGTCAATGCGGCTGTTAAAATTAAAGGGGCCCGTATTGACAAGGTTGCATCACAAAACTTGATTGTCACTAAGCATCCCACTTTAGAAGTGAATGATGACATCATACTAATTGGTGCCCATTACGATTCCGTCGATGAAGCACCCGGTGCGAGCGACAATGCAAGTGGTACAGCAGTTGTCCTTGAACTGGCTAGGATGTTCAAAGCTGTTCCAACAAATAAAGAAATTCGATTCCTATTTTTTGGTGCTGAAGAAGAAGGATTACACGGATCAGAAAAGTATGTAAGTGCACTGACGAAAGATGAAATTAAGCGCTCTGCCGCTATGTTCAACTTGGATATGGTTGGCAGTGCAGACGCGGGAGATTTAGCCATTCAAACGATAGATGGAGCGGACAATACCGTTACAAAAGCTGCAAGTAAAGCGAACGAGGCACTGAATGGTGATCCAATCGAGACTGACTTTGGAGACAGAAGCGATCACACACCTTTTCATAATGCAGGAATCGACGCAGCATTGTTCATTTATGATCCAGTGGAAGAGTGGTATCATACGCCAGAGGACACTATTGAAAAGTTAAGTAAGGACCGTCTTGTTAACGTCGCCAAAATTGTTGGTACATCGGTTTTTGAACTGACTTTTTCAGGAATGATTGAAGAGTAATACAATAAGAGTTCTTTATTCACCCAATTTGGCATACTAAAGATAAAGGGAGGCTGCTTAATGACGACCATTCTAATCGACGCGGATGCGTGTCCGGTTGTGAAAGAAACGATCCGAATAGCGGGGACCTTCGGATTTCGCTGCATCCTTATCTGCGATACAACCCACGAAATGCATCGGGATGGTGCAGAGACAATTATCGTCTCGAAGGGGGCGGATGCAGTCGATTTTGTGCTTGTAAATCGTGTAAAGAAAAATGATATTGTCGTTACACAAGATTACGGTTTGGCAGCGATGGTGCTAGCAAAAAAAGGCCATCCAATCGATCAAAACGGGCGACTCTATACGGAGGACAACATCGACCAGCTGTTATATGCCCGCCACACAGCTCAAAAAGTCCGAATGGCTGGCGGACGATTACGCGGTCCAAAAAAGCGCTCCAAAGAAAGTGATTTGAAGTTCGAAGAGAGTTTGAAGAAGTTGTGTACGGAACTTGCGGAAATATAAAGCAAAAGCCTGTCGGTATATCGACAGGCTTTTTTCACCGGTTAGTAATTTTTTGTACAAGCTACGCGTATGTTGGGTATATACAAACTTTCAGGATAGCATTTCCTTTGCAATCCATTCATAGGATTTCAACCTATCTTTAAAATCTGGTAAATCTGTAATGAGTACTATTAATGAAGCCGGAGGTAGCCTATGCCGAAAATTCTATCTGTCAGTACTTTTAAACCGCCTCATGAAGTTAAACAGCAACAAGCAGTTGAATTGACTCGATCCCTATTTAGTGAGAAATACAATGATATTGAACGGCTTTTGAAAGTCTTTCAAAATGGCGATATCGAGACAAGAAATGTTTGCATGCCCCTGGAATGGTATGGAAAAGAGCATGACTTTGAAGAGCGCAATAATTTATACATTCAACATACTGTCGACTTCGGTGTACAAGCCGTGCTGTCGTGCCTCCAAGGGGAGGGTATGCTTGATGAACCGATTGAACCGTCTATGATTGACGCCATTTACTTCATTTCCAGTAGTGGGATTTCAACGCCAAGCATTGAAGCACGCATTATGAACCGGCTTCCCTTTCGAGATAGTACAAAACGGGTTCCAATCTGGGGACTTGGTTGTGCTGGTGGCGCTACGGGAATTAGCAGGGCCTACGAATATTGCCTTGCGTTTCCCGAAGCGAACGTCCTTGTCCTCTCAGCCGAATTATGCAGTTTAACATTTCAGAAAGATGATTATTCAAAAAGTAATCTAGTGGGGGTCTCACTGTTTTCAGATGGAATTGCATGCGCATTGGTTTCTGGCGATAAATCTTCGGTGAAAGTGAAAAAAGCGATGCCTAGGGTTATTGCTACCACTTCGAAACTGATGCCCGATTCCGAGAATGTTATGGGCTGGGACGTAAAAAACGCTGGACTGTATGTTGTTTTCTCAAAAAGTATTCCCGCTGTCATTACAAATTGGCTTGGGCCTTTCGTTCATGAATTCCTCAGTGAGCATGGGCTAACAAAAGATGATATTACACACTTCGTTGCGCATCCTGGTGGTAAAAAGATTCTTGAAGCATATGAAACAGCATTAGGATTTGATCAAAACAAAACGGACATTTCACGGGATGTATTGCGTTACAATGGCAATATGTCATCCCCTACAATTCTTTACGTGTTAGAGAAGTTCATGAAAAGTGAGCCTGCTGCGGGTGAGTATGGATTAATGGCTGCACTGGGCCCTGGTTTTTGCGGCGAATTGCTGTTATTGAAATGGGAATGAGGTGTTTTGAAGATGGTATTTGCCATTGTCATTTCAATTGTTATCTTACAGCGTCTTATTGAACTTATTGTCGCGAAACGCAATGAGAAATGGATGCGTAGCCAAGGAGCATTCGAAGCGGGTGCCGCCCACTACCCCATTATGGTTGCCATGCATGTCGCATTTTTCATTTCCCTTTTTGCTGAAGTCATTCAGCTCAATAGGTCACTGTCGTCAGTATGGATTATATTTCTCGTCATTTTTCTAGTGGCTCAAGTGGCACGGATCTGGTGTCTTACTTCGCTTGGGAAGTTCTGGAATACAAAAATCATCATCTTACCCGGCGCGGACGTTGTGCAGAAAGGTCCGTATAAGTGGATACGCCATCCGAATTATGTAATTGTGACGACTGAGCTCTTGGTACTTCCCCTCATGTTCAGCGCTTATTTAACAGCAATCATTTTTACATTACTGAATGTGTGGATGTTATCCGTGCGGATTCCCGCAGAAGAGAAAGCATTGAAGGATGCCACAAATTATAGAGATAAGTTTTCGCTGGACTAATAATTCACATCTCCATCCGTTACCAACTTTGCTAAACGATAAAAAACGCTGAGCTTAACTGGTCAGCGTTTTCTAATTTTCAATTGTCAAATAGCACGTCTGTTGAATAACCACATTCTTACATTAAGCACCTTTACATAGAGTGTCTAGTGTCTTATCACAAAAGTAAGCAGTCACTTACTGGATAACCTTGGATAATTAACAAATAAGCTTATGCAACCTTCAATATAGACTAAGTGCTTCCAAAATTGATGAACTGCTCTTTAAGTACAGCATTATTCAAAAAAACTTCATGGAATAGTATGTTTAGATACGTAAGAAATAGGCTACCCCAAGTTCATTTTGAACTTAAGAAAGCCTATAGCCCATTAAAATTTAAAGGAATAACATTCTCATGAATGCGGCAACTGACTTATTCACCCAGTTTCTTTTGACCTGTTGGAGCCATGTGTAGATCTGAACTTTTTCCAGCTTTTAATAAGAAACTATCCGATTGATTTGGGTAGCGAGATTGCAAAACCTTTGCAATCTCAATTATTTTATCAAGGTCAAGGTTTGTTTTTATTCCCATCTCTTCAAAACCATGGACAAGGTCTTCAGTTGCAATATTTCCGCTAGCATTGGGAGCATAAGGGCACCCACCTAAACCTGCTAATGAACTATCAAAATCAACAATACCCTCATTTAATCCTGAAACTGCATTGGCAAACGCCATCCCTCTTGTATTATGTAAATGGAGCGAAAAATGAAAGGAAGGAAAGTATTCCCTTAAACTGCGTGATATTCGTTTTATGCTTTCTGGGTTTGCCATACCAGTTGTATCAGCTAATGAAATATCGGTAATCCCTAATTGCTCATAGCGTTTACAAATTTCAATGTGCCGCCCAATAGGTACAATTCCTTCATAAGGACAACCAAATGCAACTGAAATCGATCCACCTAACTTAATCGCAGTCCTTTCAGCCCTTTTAGCAATTTGATCAAAACCTTGCATCGCCTCAAGTGTTCTTGCGTTCGCATTATTTAAGCTGTGGGAATCTGTTGCCGATAGCATTAGCTTGGCCTTATCAACCCTTGCCAGAATAGCCCGTTCTAATCCACGCAGATTAGGTACTAGCGCACGTAAAACAACTCCTTCAGGCCGTGTTATTTTTTGTAGCACCTCATCGGCATCGCTCATTTGCGGAACTGCTTTTGGGTGAACAAATGATGTAACTTCGACTTGCTTAAAACCACATGCTAAGATGCGATTAATAATCTCGATTTTCTCTTCTGTAGGAACCATCATTGGTAGGACCTGGAATCCATCTCTAGGACAAACTTCCGTAATCACGACTTCTTTTCTATGCTCCATTGGTAAACCTCCTTTTCAAATGATACTTTTCTCTTCCAGTAATCGAATATCTTCATCGGAAAGGCCAGCTAAATCTTTGAGAATAGTATCATTATCTGCCCCTAAATCCGGACCTATACTACGAATTGACCCTGGTGTTTTTGAAAACTTTGGAACAATCCCTGGCATTTTCATCTTCCCAAGCCTTGGATGTTCTATCTCAACAATATTTTCTCTTGCTTTAAAATGCTCATCTTCGAAAATATCTTCAATGCTGTTTATTGGGCTAATGGGTACACCACAATCATCGAGGTGCTTTTGCAATTCGTCACGATTTTTCGTTTTAACCCAATCCGCTACAATACCATTCGTTAAATCAAAATACTGCAAGCGCACTGAATTAGTATAAAAACGATCATCATTGAGCATATCTTCCCTATCCATCGCTTTAGCTAGGCGCTCAAACGTTCGATCGGAACTTGTTACGAGCACAACCCAATGTCCATCTTTAGTTTGAAATGTACCTGCTGGACTAGAATGGCCACTTAAACCTGGAGACCGCTCTTTAACAATGCCATTTTGGTCATAATCAGTAACTAAAAACTCCATCATACGGAAAACGGTTTCATATAGGCCAATATCCACGAACTGTCCTTCACCGTTTTTTACAGCATCACGGTGATAGAGGGCTGTTGAGGTAGCAAACGCAACGTAAACGCCTGTTATATAGTCTACTAATGAGAAAGAGGGGCTTATCGGAGGACGGTCTGTATAGCCTTGCAAGTAAGTAAATCCACTAAAAGCAGTTGCTGGTGTCCCAAATCCTGCTTTATGTGAATAGGGTCCAGTTTGTCCATAACCAGTAACACGAATCATTATTAAGTCATCATTAACTTTCTTTAATTCATCGTAGCCAACATTCCAACTTTCTAATGTGCCTGGTCGAAAGTTTTCAATGACAACGTCAGATTTCGCGACAAGCTTTTTCAAAATTGCTTGACCTTCTTCATGATGTAGGTCAAGTGTCAAAGACTTTTTATTCCTTGCTAATGTCGGCCAACGTAACGGTTCATCTTCCTTAAATGGTCCCATACCACGCAAAGTATCGCCTTTTCCCGGAATTTCAATCTTTATAACTTCCGCACCAAAATCACCTAAAAGAGTAGCCCCATAAGGAGCTGCAATCATCGTGGATAAATCTAGAATGCGTATCCCTTTTAACGGACCATTATTTTTATGTTCTTCATTTAACATTTTTTCGCCCCCAGTAAGAATTCACTAAACCCTCAATAAAATTACTGAATACCAAAACCGAACCCATTAATTATAAGGAAAATCAAAGTAGCCTAGCTTTTCGCAAATTCCCTTCGCACCATCCATTAATATTTTGACTAATTGTTCTTCACGCTCATTTGTTAGTCGTTGAATGGGACCTGCTATCGTTAAACTCGCAATCATAACACCTTTGTTGTCAAAGATTGGGGATGCTATTGCAAAACTACCAGGAACTCTCTCTCCTTTTGTAACTTCATAGCCTCTTAATTTAATCTTTTTAATATCTAGCTCCAATTTTTCTGTTCCAATTTGCTCCACATTTTTAAGTTTCTCTATAGTTTTTTCTAACTCTATAGGTGAAAGAAATGACAGCAATACTTTTCCCGATGCTCCAACATGAACAGGTTTTCTGTCACCAACGCGTACAAAGTTCCGAACATCCAGTGAACTATCAACCTTTTCAATACAGATTCGGGATATATCATCAATAATATTCAGCTCGACTGTTTCATTAGTTTCCTTGGCAATTTTTTTCATAACTGGTAGTGATGTGCTCCTAAAGTCTAGCTGTCCTTGATAAATACTGCCCAATCTGAAAAAATTAAATCCCAAGGAATAACGATGATTTTCAGCATTTTGTTCAATATAATTATAGAATTCCATCGTATTTAGAATCCTAAATATTGTACTCTTCGGAAATCCAATTTCTTTTTGGATTTCACTTATCGATAGGCTTGTTCTATCCATCGTATACAATCCTAGGATTTCAAACATCTTTTCAAATGATTTATTCATAACTACGTATACATCCCTTCTTAGAATCTATAAATAATTAGCAAACGGACCCGTTTTTAAAAGTGCTATAAAGAGAAGGATATTCCATACTTAAATTTCAATTTGTTGATGCATAATACAAATTCCAACTTAAGTGGAATATCCCATTGGATTTATTGTAACTTACAACACTTTTTCTTCCTTAATAATTGTACGTTTTGTCAATTCACCGTTTTCAAACCATTGCCATACTCGTGCACGGTGTTTACCGTCTGGACTCAGATTAATCATTTCATAGAGATAATTATTTGGCTCACTTACGTACTTCCACGTTAGAACGATTGTATTTTCATCGATTTCCCATGAGTGTCCATTAATTCTATCTGTATCAAAAATAATATGTTTATCTTTATAAGACCCTGGAAAACTAATTTTCTCAGATCGACCATCAGCCCACGTGTACGTGTTTGTTTGAAAGTAAGGATATTCCTTGTCATCTTCCCGCAAGTTACAAGTTAAATATGAATCATGTTGATCAATCACATTCCCCTTTGGATCTACTACTGTATATACACCCTTCCATTCTCCCTCGTGCCTTGCAAATACAGGCATTTCTTCGCGAATTCCCATTATATATTCCTCCTATTAGTTTACGTTTTGTCAGTACTATAACTCGGTATTAAATTACACTTCATACCACCATGGATCTTTTGCCCCAGTGTTAATAAGAAGAGCTTTTTTTCGGATGAAACGTTTGATTGAAGCAGAACCCATGCGCGATCCACCCATACCAGAGAGCTTAAAGGAATTCTTCTCCCCCTCGTACATGATTGCGGTTAGTGCAGCATCGTTAATACTTATGGCACCTGCCTCCAATTGATGTGCAACAGAGATTGCTTCTTCCTCTGTTCCAGCAAAGACAGCTCCGCCAAGACCAAAACTTGTAGCATTTGCAAAACCGATAGCTTCATCAACATTTTTAACGCTCATCACAGGAAGCAAAGGACCAAATGTTTCTTCTGTCATTACCTTCATATCGTGATTTACATTCGTTAAAACCGTTGGTCGACACCAAAGTCCCCCAGAATGCTCCTCAATAGTACCCCCACTATGAACTGTTGCTCCCTTGGTTCTCGCATCAGTTAGCTGATCATCAATAATTTTTGTCTGTTGTTCTGTTATAATTGGACCTATTTGTCCATCCTTAAACGTTGGATATGCTAGCTGTAATTTTTTCGCTTTCTGTACTAACGATTTAACGAAGCTATCAAAAATGGCTTCATCCACATAGATTCTTTCGATTGATAAACAAGATTGCCCTGCATTGGCAACGGATCCCCATAATATTGCAGAAGTTGCAATGTCTATATCTGCTGTTTTGAGTACAAGGGCTGGATCCTTCCCTCCAAGCTCGAGCGATGCTGGAATGAACCGTTTCGCACAAGCTTCAGCGACCTTTCTCCCGGTTGTAACACTACCTGTAAAGGTAACCAAATCTACATTATTAATTATATTTACTCCTGTTTCGCCTGCTCCGACGACTACTTCAAATACACCTTTAAGGGAAGGTACCTTTGAAATTGTATCCATTAATGGTTTTACAAACCGTGGGGTAAATTCACTAGGTTTGATAATTACCGCACTTCCGGCCAATAATGCAGGAATTGCATCTATTAATGAGAGTAAAAGTGGAAAATTCCATGGGCTAATTACGCCGACTAAGTGATAGGGTACATTTTCCCCTTCAATTTTCAGGAATGGAATAGATGAGGTCCTTCTATCATCCAATTTCAGTATATCTGGTGCTGACAGACTCCATCGGTCTATCATCGATAATATAGAATTAAACTCTAGTATAGATTCACTTTCACGCCCTGTATCCTCCACTAGGGCGCCAAGAACCTTATCTTTTTCAATTTCTAAAGCTGTTTTCCATTGATGTAACACTTCAATTCGTCCTGCCAAACCCAACTGAAGCCAATCAGACTGTGCACTTCTTAATGCATGACAGCATTTAGACAACTGTTCCGTAGTAGGCGGAGTAATGTGATAATCCGTTAAACCATTACGAGGATTACGAACGTTTAACTCACTCATTTTATCAATCCCCTTCTTGTTAAGCTGTCAATTACTTCAAGTTGAGTTTGGATAAAATGACTTCTCTCAGCTTTCTTTTCACTTAAGCTATTTGCCGGATAGATACTGATATCATTATAGATTGGTGCATATAATTCCAATCGTTGCCGGGAAATAATGTTCCCCATGCCCGGTCTACGCCGTGCGCGACGTAGTGCAGCAAGATCAATCTCCCCATTAGCAACCATACTCTCTCCTGAACCTGCCTCCGCAAGAATTAGACCGCGATAATCAATAATTGCAGATGAACCATCAGTTGAAGCCATCGGTATAGGTATATTTGACATGCCAGCCGAGTTGGCCGAAATAACATATGCCATATTCTCGATAGATCTTGCTAATCTGCCAATATGCTTCTGTGTTAATTGTGGACTTGCTACCTCTGAAGAAGAATGCAATAGAATTTCGGCACCTCTTAACATTAGAGAACGAGCGATTTCAGGATATAGTATTTCTTCAGAAGCAATCAAACCGATATTCCCAATCTCCGTCTTAGCAACGGGGAAAACACCTTCAATTCCATAGATATCAAGATATTTATCCCAAACGTCATGGGGTGTGGGAGCAAACATTGAATTTAACCTTCTATACCGTAGGACAACTTTTCCAGATGGATCAATTAGAAAGCATGTTTGAAAATAAATCTCTGGAAAGTGAGGGTCAAGTTCATAAACATTTCCTGATAAAAATATATTATTATCCTGCGCCACCTTACCCAACGCTTCATACTCTAAACCATCCATTTCAATACAAGCTTTACTTTTCCATTCTTCAATCGACTCTCCCATTGGGAAACCCGTTAGAAAATATTCAGGTAAAACGACTAATCGTGTATCTTTTCCGATGAAGTTAATACTTGCCCGAATTTGTTGTGAAATACGTTGAATCGTCGCCATCATTTGAGTTCTAACTTCTACTGTATCTGTTAATTGATTTACCGCATCACACGTCACCTGTAACGCAAGTGCACGATAGGATAAATCAGTATTGGCTTGACCTTTTTCTTCATTAGATATTTTCACTGTAGATCACCCCAAATTGTTATAATGAACGTTTACTTAAACTGATAATGCTACTTTTTCATTTTTCATTTCACTATCATCGACCCTAATGAATATGGAAGCAACCATAAATATGATAGTTCCAAAAATTAAGAACCCAATCCCAGCAGCGAATGAACCATTCATAGCAGTAATTAAGAATCCAATTGCCATCGGTGAAATAAAGCCGGCAATTTGTCCCGCGAAGTTAATTAAACCGGCAGCAGAACCAATAATTCTAGATGGGAAGGCTTTATGTGTGACAGCCCAGAACCCGCCCATTCCCGCCTGCATAAATAATCCAACCATAGCTTGGAAGAATATTGCCATTGCAAGTGATGAAGTCACATACATTGCATAAATGAAAACTGCTCCAAAGAAACCGGAAATCATAAATAAGTATCTCTCACGTCCTAAGAATACTTTACTTACTAAATAGCCCCCTAATAGTGTTCCAATAACGCCAACTGTTGTTGGAATTGCAGATAACATACCTGCATTGTATAAATTTAAACCCCTATCCATCATTAGATAAGAAGGCAACCAACTAGCAAAGCCCCACATATAAATACATACGCCAAACCACGCAATAACGAAACTCCACATTTTAGGAACCTTCAGCAATTCTCTGAATGATAGCTTAGGATAATTTGCATTTTCTCTTTCAAGTGCTAACTGATCACGTTTTGGAATAATTACATATGAAATTGCTAAAAATATTCCTACTACTGCAATAATCAAGAACATTGAACGCCAACCAAATAATACGATTATCGGTACTGCGATAAGTGGAGCTAATGTTAAACCTACCGGATCCCCAGACTTTACAAATGCTTGTGATTTCGGTCGTTTATCCTTTGGTATATATTCCGCAATTGCTTTTGTACTTGCTCCTGGGAAACCACCTTCACCAAGTCCAAATAAGAAACGAATTACAATTAATGAGGTAACTGACCAAGCCAAACCACTTAACCCGGTAAAAATTGACCATGTAATAATAGAAATAACGATAACTATTTTTGATCCGAACTTATCCGCTAACCATCCACCAGGGATAGACATAATTGCATAACCAAGGAAGAAGCTACTTAAAATAATTCCTTTCATTGATGCATCAAGGTCAAACTCCGCACCTATTCCAGTTATCGCCAAACTCATAACCATTCTATCAAATATTGAAACGACTGCCCCCAAAAATAATACTGTAATAATAAACCTTTCATTTTTCCCTATATTTTTAAGAAACTTCATCTTGTACCCCCCTTATCAATGTGGATCCCCATTCCCATGTGATTCGCTAGTTATTTTTCTAATAACTTCTACTTAGTTAACACTATGATAGTAGAGGTCCAGACTCACTGAACCCCGCTATCTTATTTACAAAATTAGTTATTTTATTATTCTAAACCTGCCCATTCTCTCCAAGTTTTGCCCACAGGTTTTAGAACATTAGTATAAAACGAAGTCCAACTAGTCGTATTTGGTTTAGAATCTATTGTTTTCAATGACGATTTGTACAGTGGATAATTTTCTTCTACTTCCTTCCTTATCCAATCCGGCAAGTCGTCAAAACCATCCATTACTTCACCACGGGCATGAAAAGTTAGATTACCAGCATATTCGTTTTCATCCAACCCCATCCATGGTGTCCACGGACTAACCCGTGACCATGTATTAACAATAGGAAGTGTCCCTTTAGGTACTTTCTTTCCTTTCATCTTTTTTAAATATTTATTCGGTACCATAAAGTCAAAGAACTCCGCAGAGGCATATATGTCGTTTTTCAAGTTCATAGAATCACTGATGTTGTAACGCTCTTCTAAATTGTAAAGCGGGAAAGCATCTGCATGAAATGTGTAGGTGTCTCCTATTTGTTCAGGAGCCTCAATTGGAAATGCTCCTATCTCCCTACCCCCAGCTTCTACTACCGCCTTTAGCTTGCCATCTGCTACTCTGTAATGAAAATTCACTTGATCATTTTCAATATGTGCTATTGGATATGTCTTTCCCGTCAAGGGATTGGTCCATTTTTTCAATATTTTACCTGTTTTTAAATCCGTGTAAAAGACTATCTCCCTTGTCAACACCATTAAATCATTCGTTCCCTTTACTTGTACTGCCTTGCGAATGTTATAACCTTCTATACCAAATAACGGGGTTCCGTGTTTTAATGCTGGTTTAAATAGATCACCTGGAACGTATGCATAGGCTTTCCCTTTAATGTGATAGACCATATCTTCTCCATCGGGACGGGCAAGCGCATTGAAAAACAATCGTTCTTTTGGATCTGTGAGTTGTAGAAATAGTTCAGCAGGTTTAGTTACCTCTGGTGATTTTGTACTGGCTAGTTCAGCTGCTATTACGATATTTGGATTCATACTAAAACTCGAAGTAATCAACATAATTGCAGAAAGTATAGCCAACATCAAAATGTTCTTCTTCCTTTTAACTATCATCTGAATGATCCCCCTTTATTACTAATTAATCCAATTTACCAGGTGTAAACTTAATATCCATAGACAATTGAATAGCTAATCATTCTATTCTATAGGTAACTCCTCCTTTTCTACGTATGTAGTTTTTAGCGGCCCATCTGTACGGAAAAATGTTAAGCATCCCCGTGCAGTGTTAAAATCCCCATGGGGAATTTCCGATGGGCGCCAGAAATAACTGCCCGCTTTAAATGGTCCCCCACTTGTATCCAATTCCCCTTGTATTTGAAACCCTTCTTCAATAACTGGGTGAATTTCATATCGGCTATCTTTAAATTGAGGTAATACACCAAGAAGCCATGAACTTGCACCTGTTTCGGCATTTTGATATAAACTTTTCCGCATTGCCCCAGTCGGAAACCCGGGAGTTATAGTGCCTTGCCAAGGTAATTCATATGTGTTATTTATTTGAATCCCTTTATCATTCCCGTTCATATTCTTATCTACTAACTCTACTTTACCTTCTGTCATAAATAATAATTCGCAACCATTTTGGGATGTCAATGACCTAAGTTCTTCGCCTGAATCGATGAAGAAGTGTGTTAAATCACTATACTTATTCCCCGCAATTTTCAAATCGCCCGTTAACAACATTGCTTCAATGGCTACAGAGTATCTACCACCATCATTTGTTGTTCCTGGAGGGAAATAGATGATGCTAGTCGAGGCACCACTTTCAGTATCATAGCTTAATAGTTTCTGTTTCATTTCCTTCGAAAATCCTGGGAGCTCAAATTCATGCCAGCTCATTTCGTGCGTGTTGATAAATTCTATATGCTCACGAGACAATCTTATCCACTTCCTCTCATAATAGATGTCTACCATCATTCCACAGTTGGTTTGGAAACGCCCTACACGGGAATTTTCTTGCTACTTTGATAACTATCAAAATTGAACTTTAGTGAATCAGAATTAGATTGATCTCCTAATGTATTTGCCACGTCCATTTTCCTTCGTTAATTTTCCATCCTTATAAATAACTTCCCCCCTACTAATGGTATAGACTGGCCAACCCACAACTTCTCTCCCATCAAATACGCTATAATCGGAAGCTGAGTGTGTTCTTTCGGGTGTAACTACTTCTTTTTTATTAATATCAACTATTGCAAAATCAGCATCAGCACCCACTTCGATTCTTCCTTTTGATGGAAGGTTAAATGATTCTGCTGGTTGATATGAAGTAATATCTGCAATTCGTTCTAAAGGTAAGCCACGTTTTATATGCCCTTCTGTAATCATTATTGGTAATAATGCACCGACACTGGGAAAACCATAAAGTGTGTCAAATACATCTTTTCCCGCACTGTATTTTTTTTCTATGGAATTTGGAACGTGATCGGTTCCTATCGAATTAATAGTTCCATTTTTAATCCCTTCCCAAAGTCGGTCTGAGTCGTGTTGCCCGTGTATTGGAGGTCCTACCTTTGCATGTAAACCAACATCAGAATCCTCTGTCAAACATAAGTAATGAGCACAAGTTTCGACTATTGCTCCTTTTTCAAGTAGCCAAGGCATTGATTCAAGTACATCTACACTAGCTGCAGATGTTAAATGAACAATATACACATTCCCTCCAACAATTTTATTTAAATATAATGTACTTAGCATTGACTCAGCTTCAGCATAGCCAGGACTTGTTAAAGACCATGTTTTTAGACCATCATTTGCCCCTTCAGCTTTGTACTTTGTTATTAAATTACGATTTATATCCATATTCTCACAATGGATAGCAAGTAATAGTTTCGGTGAAATGGCTTTAAATTTCTCCAATATTCGTATAAGATCATACGAAGATAAATCAATTCCATTACTGATTTTAAACTTTTCGTTCAATTGTTTTTCATAGTTTCTAAAGAACTTAAATGATGTTAATCCAAACCTTTCGACCGTTTCTTCCAACTCATCAATATGTTGTTCAGTCAAAATGCCCAAGCTGTAAGTAAAATCAATATAGCTATTTTTTTCACCTATTTCCAAGACTTTAGGAAAGAAGTCTAAATAACTAACCACTTGACGATCGTAATTAACAACGGTCGTTACACCACCAACTGCATGTTGTTTTGTGTCAATAAAATCATTTTCAACACTGTTATAGATACCTAGATGTTCATGAGCATCTACTAATCCAGGAAATATGTGAAGCCCTGATGCATCAATCACTTCATTTGCGTCAATACCATCTATTTCTTCAAAAATTCCAGTTATTTTCCCATTCAACACACCCAAATGGACTTCTTTTACACCTATTTGTGGAAAAACAACTAAACCATTTTTAATTAGTAAATCAACTTTCATTGAACATCCTCCTCAGTAATCATTTCATCCCCGTAACAGGGATTAGCATCATCCTTCATTTATGCTTTCAAAATATGTAAGCATTTCAGTAGAAGTAGAAATATCACAATACTTCATCCATAAGTCTAACAATCCTGCTTTATGTGACAGTTCAATTCGGTCATATACGCAATCTTCTACAACAGCAACATTAAAGTTATGCGTTACTGCATCTACTGCCGTTGCACGTACACAACCACTTGTAGAACCTCCTACTATAATAAGTGAATCTACACCCATCTTTATTAAATAACTAATTAATGGTGTCCCGAAGAAAGCGCTTGCATAGCACTTATCAACAACAATATCAGTGTCATCCGGTGTCAATTCAAAAACGATCTGTGTTTCTGGTTGTCCGTCGATATATTTTGATTGATCTCTCTTGGCCTTTGCAGCAAAAGAATCAAAGTTGCTTGTTTTCTTCTGTACATTTCTCGTATATAGAACAGGGATATTATTTTCTTTCGCGGACTTTTTTAACTGTTGGATTTTCCGAATTGCCTTCCATCCCTCTTCACCGCCACCGCTTGGCCAATCGTCAAGCTGCTCGATAATCGGTTTGTCATCTCCAACATAATTGTATTGGGCATCGATAATGACTAATAGTGGGCTTTTTCCAAGGCCCCTTTTCACCCCATATCCTCCTTTTTTAATAACAATCCGATCTGCCTCCGTTAAATTATCTTCCCAAATATAGCCCACTATACGACAACCCCTTCTATTTTTCATTGCCAACCTGTTCCACAATATGGAACGCGTTCTATTAATTAATTACATCATAACTACGGAAAAATAATATGTCAATACGGAATTTCATTTATTTAGAATTGGCTGATTACCTACAACTATTCATGTTGACAATTTTCAGATATCTATATACTATTAACTCAAGCTAGTTTTTAGAACGCGTTCCGTATAGTGGAACATCGGGTTATCTTCCTATCAACGTTATCTATAAATAGAGAGGTGAATCATTATGGGCCAAACAATTATTGAGAAAATCATTTCTAATCACTCATCACAACCAGCTTCCTCAGGAGATATCGCGGTTGTCGATGTGGACTTAGTGATGGCTACCGACACTACCGCGCCACTCACAATTAGAGCATTTCAAGAAATGGGTGGACAAAAAGTATGGGATAAAGACAAAATGATTCTTGTAATCGACCATGCTTCACCAGCCCCTAATCAAGGAATTGCACTCCTTCATGATTTAATGAGAGAATTTGCAGAAGAACAAAATATCAAACTATATGATGTAGGAGATGGAATTTGCCATCAACTAATGATAGATAATCACCATGTCCGACCTGGTCAACTTGTCTTAGGCGCTGATTCACACACTTGCACGTACGGTGCCGTTGGAGCTTTCTCAACTGGGGTTGGCTCTACTGATTTGGCGGGTGTCATGTTAACCGGGAAAACATGGCTTAAAGTTCCTGATACAACGAAGATAATACTGAAAGGAAAGCTATCAAAAGGGGTTGTAGCAAAAGATCTAATTTTATACTTAGTTGGTAAATTGGGTATTCAAGGGGCTACCTATCAAGCAATTGAGTTCGCTGGGGAAGCCATTGAAGCAATGAGTTTGGATAGTCGAATGACTATGGCGAACATGGTTATTGAAATGGGTGCAAAAGCTGGATTCGTAGATACGAAAGGCTTGGACCTTCCCTATCCGTTTGAACCCGTTGAAGCAGACAAAGATGCTATTTATGTAAAAACATATGAAATAGATGTAACTAATTTAGAGCCGCAAATTGCAATTCCGCATTCACCAGATAATATTAAGGGGATTTCAGAAGTTGATGAAGTCTTCATTCAACAAGCTTTTATCGGCAGTTGTACAAATGGAAGACTGGAAGACTTGCACGCAGCTGCAGAAGTACTAAAAGGAAAAAAGGTTCATCCAAAAGTACGATTGATCATTGCTCCCGCTTCGAGGAAGGTTTTTCAAGATGCATTGTCGGACGGTACAGTTGAAATTTTATCGGCCGCAGGAGCAACATTTCTCCCTTCAGGTTGCGGACCTTGCGTAGGAACCCACCAAGGAATTCCAGGAAATGGAGAGAACGTAGTTTCATCTACTAATCGAAACTTCCAAGGAAGAATGGGTAATCGTAATTCCAATATTTATCTTGGCTCTCCAGCCTTTGTTGCTGTCGTTGCATTAACAGGTAAAATTACAAATCCGTTATTACATATTTAAGGAGGTTGATTGTGAATCATGAAACTTAAAGGAAAAGCTCATGTTTATGGAGATAATATTGACACTGATCGGATTATTCCAGGAAAGTATACAAAAACGTTAGATATGCAACAACTTGCTAATCATGTTTTAGAAGATTTAGACCCAGACTTTCACAAGAATGTCCGACAAGGGGATATCCTTGTTGCCGGTGAGAATTTTGGATGTGGCTCATCACGAGAACAAGCACCACTTGCTTTAAAGTCCGCTGGTATTTCTGTTGTAATTGCTCATTCGTTTGCACGTATATTCTTTCGTAATGCCATTAATATCGGGTTACCTTTAGTTGAACTGAAAGAGTATGCTATTAATAATGGCGATAATCTAGAAATTGATATAACGACAGGAATCATCGTTAACCTAGAAAGTAATCTAAACTACCAAGGTGCAAAAATGCCCGAGGTCATGGTAAAAATCCTTAATGAAAATGGTTTAGTTGACTATTTAAAAAAGTATAAGTCTTATCCCACAGCTTAATTATCAATTTTCCAGCTTTAAAAAGACCTGTAACCAGTTTGTATTATCTGGTTACAGGTCTTTTTATTTTGTATGATCATTATCAAGAATCGATTTCTAATGTAGCCTATTCTACCTTATCTTTAATTCACGTACTCGTATAATCCTAAAGTTATTATGTAATTATAAGTCTGTTGATTAACCACTTTATTACATAAACCACTTGTAAGGAAAGCTTGAGATTATCCATTTCCACTTGTTCGTTTTCAGCTTGCTTTGGACAAAATGATCAAGTCAACTTTACCGAGGGGGAAGTATGGCTGAATAGGAAAGTGGTTATTCAGTCGTCCCCAAAAGTTTTAGAACTTCGTGTATCTGCACTTTTGGAGAGCGAAGGACGAACGGTCACCATACGATTAACGAAAAAGCTGCGAGGGATGCGACTTTTTCGCATCCCTCGCAGCAAAATACTCCTCCCCAATTGTGCAGTAGTCGTTCTAGTCCAAAGCGACTCGATAGCATCTGTAAATGGAGTGTCAGTGTTTTATCACAAAAGGTAGCAGTCGTTTACTAGTTAACTTAGGTTAATCAACACATGTGATCAAATAACTATCATTCAATTAGTTATTAATATCTTCTACGCATGGATTTCATAATAAAACTCACAACAATCACTATGATAAGTGCTCCGATAATTGCAGGAACAATGTAAAACTCAGCTAATTTTGGACCCCAATTCCCTAGCAACCTACTTCCAATCCATGCACCAATGATACCAGCAATCACATTTCCTATGATTCCGCCCGGCATATCTTTACCTGCGACTAATCCTGCAAACCAACCGATGATTCCGCCAATAATTAAATATAATAACAATCCCAAGCAATACATCCCCTTGTTAGTTATTTTTAGTTTTCTTTAGTATATGAATTAATTATGAAAACGATAAAAATCCATTTCTTGAAAATTAACTAGTATGTTTATGAAGCCTATCGAACACTTAAAAACTTCCCTGAATAATTGAAGAAACAAATGGCATGTCGTTACTCCTCCCCATATCCATCAGTTCCCTTTTTCTTATTTCAATGAAAAGTTCGCATTTCGTATTCTTTATAAACTAATACGCTTTGAGATTCTTGAATATACCTTTTCTTCATAACTCTTTCCAATACATTTTCCCATCCGCTAATCCCATATTCTATCTTTTTAGCATCCCTCACTTTACACTTGAATTGTATAAGCCGAAGATGATTTAAGTAATCTTTCTACTCCGCCAGGATGATAAGGCATTAACCCATTCGCTGTCGGCAAATCTACCCACTTTATTTCTAAGATTTCTTCTTCGTCTTGAATGGAGCATTCCCCGGATACGATTATTGCTTTAAATGTTAGAAATAAAGCGTGATGTCCTTTTGCATTAAAAAATGCTTCATTTACCGCCACGATACGTTCAACTTCAATCGTCAAACCTGTTTCTTCCTGGGCTTCACGAATAATTGCTAGTTCCAACGTTTCCCCTTCTTCAACGTCACCGCCAGGAAAAGACCATCCGCTACCTTTGTTATTAACCATCAGTACTTTTTGCTCGTCTTCTTTATAAATAAGTGCATAGACAACATTTACTTTTTTCATTTCTGCCATCCCCCAAAATGTCGATTATCTACAACAGAATTCCCTAAACTACCCTTCATACATTCCTACATAGGGTATCTCCTTACCGTCTACTACTACAATATATGCGAGCGTATCCGTTTTATATATCTTTGTTCCAACAGGTAATTTGTTAGATGTACCACTTTTAAACTTCCAAGCTTTGCTCGTTTGTTTTGTTATTTCTCCCACTTGCTCCCCCACTATATAAGGTAATTCTTTTAGCCATTCTAGATCTTGGGCGTTCGAGTAGACGATACTATCTAAAACAAAGATACCCGCATCAATACTTCCAAGAAAATCTTTCGGCGTAAGATTTCCTTTATAAGCTTCTTGACAGCCTGATACTACCAATAGTAGTAAAGTTATAAAGAATACGAATCGACCGATTTTCATGGATATAACCTCCTACATTCGTCACAATACGGAACAACTCTACTACTTATACGTTGGTAAAGTTCATATGGTTCCATAATCTAGAAATAATAGGATTTTTACAGGTTTCACAACATAATCTCTTTGATAGTAATTTCAAAATGAGAAGGAGCACTCCCTCTCAGGCGTGCTCCTTCGCATTTTATATTTTAACCTTGTCGTCAGTCAGATACGTTAATGTTTTGCCAGTAAACCCGAACAATACCGTTAAAATTGGTGACAACAGACAAAAGAATGCGAATGGCAAGTAATCGAGAGTTGCGACACCTAACATACCCGAAATAAATATACCGCAAACGCTCCATGGTACCAATGGATTCACGACCGTTCCCGCATCCTCCATCACCCGACTTAAGTTCTTGCCCGCAAGACCTACCTTTTCATATTGTGATTGAAAAGCTTGCCCTGTCAATAAAATCGATAAGTATTGTTCGCCAATCAGCACATTAATCCCAATCGCAGTTAACGCGGATGCAAAAATGACCGAGGATACTTTCTTCAACACACTTTCAATTTTCCCGAGTAAACATTGGACAATTCCAAGTGTAAATAATAACCCACCCATACTAAGTGCCAACAATACCAATCCAATTGTAAACATCATGCTTTGCATTCCTCCACGCGTTAGTAGCGCATCAATATCCGCAATCCCTGTCGTTGAAACAAAGCCGTTAAACAAAATCTCAAACACTTCTACAGCGCTGAAACTCTGATGGAAATAGGAAACTGCAATTGCACTTGCAGAGCTTATCGCCAATGCCATAAGCGCAGGCACTTTCAGTATCGTCAGGGCAAACAAGACAACTAGCGGAATGACTGTATACCAGTGGATCATCCCTGTATCCAACAATCCATCTTGGAAATAGGCAATTTTATCAACATCAGTTAGCGTACCGCTTGGTGACAGTAAGCTGAAGATAATCAGTGATAACACAAATGCTGGGATAGTCGTCCAAGCCATATTTCGAATATGTTCAAACAAATCAACACCGACGATGGAAGATGCCAAATTCGTCGTATCTGACAGTGGCGACATTTTATCTCCAAAAAAGGCTCCGGAAACAATTGCTCCAGCCGCTATAGGCAGTGATAAATCGAGCATAGTCGCCATCCCAATAAATGCGACACCCACCGTTGCAACCGTAGTTAACGAACTACCGATTGAAATTCCAACAATTGCCGTAACCACAAAAACAATGGCAAAGAAAAAGGACGGTGTAATCAAATTAAACCCAGCATAGATCAACGTAGGAATCGTCCCACTCATGATCCAACTACTCACTAAAATACCGATGAAGAAAAACAGGAAAACGGCACTCATACCTGCTCCTGCTCCATCTACTAAGCCACCTTCTAGCTTGCGGTACGGAACTTTTTTGATAAGACCATAACAAATTAATAACAAGATAGAGAACAAAATAGGCAAATGCGGCACCGATCCAAATTGAAGAATACTAACGTTTATTATGGTTACTATTGCCACTACTAGTGCGGCCGCCTCTATAAAAGTAGGCGATACGACTTCCTTTATTCGAAACATGATGACTTCCTCCTCGATGGTTATAGAATGCGCCTGCTTAGTAGCGACAAGCGCTGGCCGACTAAGATCGCCACGTCCTGTGGCAACGTCGCACTAGTACGTCCTGTACGTCGAAGGCTTGCTGATAAAGGCGTTCTTTTCCTTTATCAGCAAGCCTGAAGCGACTTGAGCGGCTGGCGCCTGAAGCTAGACCTAGAAAAAATGGGTACAGAAAAAGCCCCTTCAATCCCTTGGAAAGGGACGAAGAAGCTCTCCGCGTTACCACCCTAATTGATGGACCAGTTTTGGCCTGGCCATCCACTTCATTAGTAGTTGAGAAAATCGGACGGCGTACTTCATACATATTGTTGCCTGAATTCTCACCTACCATTCAGTCTCTTGCTGCTGCTCACAATATGATTACTGGACCATCTCTCAAATATATTTAATTATAATGATTATCTTTTTCGCAAAAGTTATTGATTTGAATCTTATCACGTTCAGCGGGCATGTCAAGCAGTTTCAGAAACACAGAAAACTAAGTATTTTCCATTTCTTCTTCCAGGCGTCAGCGCTCGCACGCAAAACCGTCTTTATTGCCGTCCATTTTTTCTGAGTAAGCAGGATGCCCTTTTTTCACGCCATTCGAATATTTCTTACGCAGTTCTGTACAGTTTTTGAACTCTTCTTTAGCACCAGATACAGGTTTGGTTTCAGGTTTCTTTTCTACATACGTTTCACTGTCAAATCCGCGATCAGTCGCATAATCTTCTAGTGTCCAGATACCGATTCCCGCTTTTTTGGCCTTCTCTTCTGCTTTCTTATAAGCGTCTAGATGACGTGTATTTGGCGGATAGACGTACCCCACGCGGGCAAGCCCTTCTTCCAGCAGTTTTTCCTGAACGCTAACGCCATCAATATAAATATAGGCAAGCAGTCTGTCGTATTTATCTATTTTCCCACCAACATCGAATTCGATTTCAAGTTTCCCGCTGTTCATCAGCTCAAGATTGCGCTCTTTTGCTTTCTCGCCGAAAGGCTGCTTTCCGAGCCGTGGATGATTCGTTTCTGGGGTATCAATTAGTAAATATCGGACATTCTGTTCTTTACCTTCATACTTAATTTTAATCGTATCTCCATCGATTGTCTTTACAAGTTCGACCGGGATTAAATCGGAACGACTTGGCTCTGGTTCTTGTTCTGGGAAAAACACATTGTATACAATTACAGCAAGCAAGGCGAGACCGATACTCACTTTGCCAGCCGTTGTTTTCCACATTTCATTCTTTTTTTTCTTCGTCATCTTTTTCATTCCTTTTTTCGCTCAACGTTTAGATTAACGCTATATAATAACCGATTGCTGCGAGAATAATCCCACCACCATATGTTAACAGGAAATACAGTAAAGCATGCTTTTTTTCATCATTTATCCAAAGTTCAATCAGTTCTTTATTCATCGTAGAAAATGTCGTCAAGGCTCCTGCAAGACCCGAAGCTACTAATAAAGTCCACATCCGTGGTATTTCCATTCCAAAAACGCAGCCGATCAATAAAGCACCAGCTAGATTGACAACCAATGTACCTCGGGGAATTTCACCTGGACGATTCATGAAGGTTGAGATTAAATACCGAATGATAGCCCCGAAAAAACCACCGATGCCAATCATCAAAAAGTCGATACTCGTCATATAAGCGCCTTCTTCCTACCTAGACGGAAGCCAAGTCCCCCGGCAGAAAGTCCACCTAAGATACTGCATAGGACATATAATCCTGCTAGGATAAACTGGTTATTTTCTACAAGTAAAACAGTTTCCACACTCAACGCGGAAAACGTTGTGAATGAACCAAGAAAACCCGTTGTCACTATATCTTGCACATCTTTATGTGCGGATAGTGTGCGAAAAGCGCCCGCAATGATGAAACATAATAAGAACGTTCCAATTACATTCACGGCCAGCGTCGATATGGGAAATCCCGATACATTCGGAACTGCCTGTCCAATCAGCACCCGTATGGTAGCTCCTGCCGCTCCGGCCAAACCCATCCATAAAACCTTTTTCATAGGGGAACCTTTTCAAGGAGCCTAAGCGAAAGCACCGTTTCAAGATCAAGCCGCTTCTCTACTTTACCGAATTGAATATGGACTTCGTCACCATCACGTCGGGTGATTTCACCATTTCCGAATACACGGTGTTTGACTGCTGTGCCAACCGTGAGCTCGTCACTGTCTTGTATACCATCAGGATTGAGTGCAATCGTGGCTTTCGTAATCTTCACGGGTTTCTGCTCTTTTTTCGCTTCACCCGGTTTCAAAAGAAGGCCCCTTACTTCATTCAAAAACCTCGAATCTTCTTTCGGTTTCCCTTCGTCTTGGCCGTATGACAACAATTCAAGCCGTTTTTTCGCACGTGTCATACCGACGTAGAAGAGCCTTCGTGCTTCCTCCAACATAGCTACGTCACTTTCATCTTCCTCAGAAGGAATGACCCCTTTTAGCAAGTCAATCATGAACACACGCCGAAACTCCAGTCCTTTTGCGCTGTGAAACGTTGATAATGTCACCGCATTTTCGGGTGCATTGAATTTTGCGTTTTGCACTGCCTGTTCAAGCTCTTTCAAACGCGTTGCAAATTCCACCATCGTTCGGAGTTGTGAAGCAATTCCTTCAAGCGTATCTAAAATGCTAAGAAGACTCTCAAAACGGAATCCAAACTTTTCTGCCCTACTTTTAAGTGCCGCCTCATAACCAAAATCATTCCGGATCAGCTGAATCACTCGTTCCGGGCGCATGCCAGGAATCACAGCGTACCCTTTTTTATAGTCAGCTAACTTTTTCACTTGACTGTCTTTCATTTCAACCGTTTGAATAAATGCATCGAACACATTCCCAGTTGTTGCGGTATTTTCAAACTGGGTGAGCATGTTTCGTGAAATAAAGGCATTCATTTTCATGATGATTTTCGCAAATATATCTTTCCGTTCCATATTAAAACTAAGACGCATAAAGTTCAAAATATCCTCGACAATCCAATGCGTGAAAAACTTGTCATCTGCATCCTTCATATAGAATGGAATCCCTCGTCTGTGCAGTTCGCTTACAAACATCGTTGACGATGAATTATTCCTAAACAAAATCGCAATCTCATTCAAATTCTTCTCGTTCAACAGTTCGTATGTTACGTATTCCAATTGCTGTTTCGGACTATTAAGCTGTTTAATATAAATCGGCTCAACTTTGCCGTTTTCTGTATGCATGTCTTTTAGATAGCGCTTTTTGTTCCGTTTGATAAATTTCGAAGCCATTTCAACGATTTCTTTTGACGAACGGTAATTGCGTTCCATCATCAGTACTTGAGCATCCGGGTAAACGCTCTTAAAATCCAGAAGATAATCCGGCTCTGCCCCGCGCCACGTATAGATCGACTGGTCATCATCCGCAACAACGCAGAGATTGCCGTGATGTGCTACAAGATGCTCAACAATTTTATGTTGAACAAGAGACGTGTCCTGGCTTTCGTCAGTCAGGAGATAGTCGTAGAGGTTCCGAAAGTGCTCACTTAGCTGTTCGTCTTTTCGAAGTGCCTGTTCCGCAATCGTCAACATATCGTCGAAATCAAGTAGCAAATGACCACTTGTGCGTGTCTTATACTGTTCATATTTCCTGGCGATGCGCCCTGCCTTGTCAACAGGCCCATCTAGCTCCTCCCATTTTCCAAGTGGTATCATACGGTTTTTAATCCCACTGATGAATGTCGAAAGAGATGACAGTTCATCATCGGTACAATCTTCTTTCAATACTTCTTTATAAATCCCTTTCAATAAAAATGCCTTATTGATTGACTGTCGCCCTGTCTTATTTCCTTCAATCAACTCATAGGTTGTGCCCGTTTTCTCCAAGTAGCCACGGGCAATCATAAATGCCAAACTATGGATTGTGGAAAAGTCAACACGGGCGCTATGCGGGAAAAACCTTGTAAAACGCTCCGTCATATCTCGTGCAGATGCACGGCTAAATGTAATTGCTTTAATACGCTTCGGATTGACGTTCTTTTCTTCAATCAAATAGCCAATTCGCATAATCATCGTTGTCGTTTTCCCAGATCCCGGGCATGCCAAAAGAAGAAGCGGTCCCTCCGTTTGAAGGACTGCTTTCTTTTGTACTTCATTCAAATCTATATTCAGTTCGCTCTTTTTCCGTTCAAAAAAATCATTCATTTTACCGTAACTCCTTTTACTAACACTGTACTTAATTTACCATACGAACGCCTATTTGTAGAGGAATCAAACATCGTTCACACAAAAAAGCCTCCGCACAATAGTCTGTGCGGAGTACTCGTGATATTCTTAATCATTTAGATTCCACTCGGTGTGCAGAATTGAAAATATCAACGCATCGTGGGAATGTCCACTTTGGAATAAATAACTTCTCAACTTGCCTTCTTCCACGAATCCATTTTTCTTTAACAGTCCGATAGAGGCACGATTTGCAGGAAATGTGACTGCCCCCATACGGTGCAATCCCAGTTCATCAAATGAATAATCCAAAACCGCTTGTAATGCTTCAGACGTAATACCACTTCTCCAAAAATCCGGATGTATTTCAAATCCGACTTCTGCTTTTTTCATACCGAGCGCCAAGTTATTCAATCCAATTGTGCCTATAAAATGAGTTCCGTCTTTTAGCGTAATCGCCCAGCGGATTCCTTTTTTGATTTCATAAGTACTTTTGAAATGCTCAATAATTTTTTCCGCCTGAGCCAACTCATGCATCGGATCCATCCCATAATACTTAACTACTTCAGGGTTTGAAAAAATGGTAAATAGTGCAGACGAATGGTCTTGTTCCACTTCGGTTAATCGAAGCCGTGGCGTAGTTAAAACTGGAAATGTCATACTAGTCCCTCTTTCACTTCATTTTCAATTATATCTGCCAAGGCTAACGGATTGCATTGTTCTATATACTTTTCTTCCGCGGGAAAATACCGTTTTTCATACTTTAAAGCGATTTCTTCCTTATCCCCCATATAGATGTCCCTATCTGAGATACGTTGTAACCTCGTCTCTTTATCCAACTCTAGGTAGATGACTGTTTCAAAATACGGTCTTAGTTCAGGGCGTTGTAGAAAAACTCCTTCAACGATTACTGAAGTTCCAACCGGAATTTCAGTTTTCTGCAGCATATACCTGTCAGTTTCTCTGTTATACACTTCTATTGTTTCATTCACAGCCAAACCACTTTTCAATGGTAACAGTAATTTTTGTATTAAATAATCATACCGCCATTGTAAATGATAATAGCAATACCATTCTTCATAATTATTGTTATAACGAACTTCTTTTTTGTGTACAAAATCATCAAGGTGCAAGATCACTGAGCCCTCTAACTGTTGCTGCAATTTATTGGCATACATCGTTTTTCCCGATCCGCCAAGACCATCAATTCCAATGAGAGTAGAACACTTAGCGTGATTTTTCATTTCGGTATTCCCATTTCACGAAATGGATAGAACCTGAATTTCACTGAACCAATGACTGATTTTTCGTCTATGAAACCGATGATCCTACTATCTGTACTATTTCTTCGGTTATCACCGAGCACGTATAAATAGCCTTCAGGTACTTCCACTTTAAAGTCTTGTGTTAACTTTTGGCCTTCGAAAATGTCTGCTTTATTCTTTTGCACATAGTCCTCTTCATATTCCACACCATTTATATAAAGCTTGTCGTTGTTCATGACGACTACATCCCCTGGAAGACCAATTACCCGCTTAATGAAATTATCCTCTGAATCCGGAGCATGGAAAACAACCATATCAAAATGGTCAATCTTATACACTTTTGAGATGACGATTTTGTTATCATTTTCAAAAGTCGGT
Source organism: Sporosarcina sp. E16_3 (assembly GCF_017347125.1). Taxonomy (NCBI): domain Bacteria; kingdom Bacillati; phylum Bacillota; class Bacilli; order Caryophanales; family Caryophanaceae; genus Sporosarcina; species Sporosarcina sp. E16_3. Next base: position 22,577 of record NZ_JADPRX010000029.1, on the reverse strand, counting down.
TGCATAGATTGACCAGATACAACGACTGGTGTAAATAAAAATTGACGTATGACAATTGCAATGACGAATGCAATTGCTACTGATTGTATCCACGAAATGAGCTCACTTTTCCCGCCTTCCTTCATACGATACCCCCATCCACTGTATAATTCATAGTATTTCCCTTATAACGTTACTATGCACTATATTCTATTCATTCTTCTGAAGTCCTGCCCAGTTTAAAAGATTCTTTCTTGAATACTACCTGTGACCTAGGTCTATTCCCTGTAAAAAATACCGCCCTCCGTTTGAAATGGAAGGCGGTTCTTGTTAAACTTTGAAATGGTTCATTGCGGTGTGCAGATTGTCACTTAACCTAGCAAGTTTGTCTGCTGCTTGTGCTACTTCGCGAATTGCACGAAGCTGCTCGTCTGTCGATGCACTGATTTCTTCACTTGCTGCCGCTGTTTCCTCTGCTGTCGCCGCCATTGTTTCAATTGTCTGCATGACTGTTTCTTTATGTTCGACAACTTTATTTACTTCGTCATAGACACTACTGATTGATTGTTCCAGCTTGTTCATGAGCCCCGAAATATCTCCGAACGTAATTTGTGTAGCTTGTACTACTTTACCTTGTTGCTCGAACGTTTCCCCGGTTTCTCTCATTTGCACGGAAACTTGACGAGAGCCATTTTGAAGCTCTTGAACGGTTGCTTTTACTTTCTCTGTAGCTTGTGCCGATTGTTCAGCAAGTTTCCTCACTTCGTCAGCAACTACAGCAAAGCCTTTACCATGTTCGCCAGCACGTGCCGCCTCAATGCTCGCATTGAGCGCCAACAAGTTCGTCTGCGTGGAAATTTGAGTTATCGTTTCCATGACAATTCCAATTGCCCCAACTTTCGCTTCCAAATCTCCAACGACATCCGCCATCGATTGCAGGTTTGTCTTCCAGCCATCGAAAGACGATTGAAGCTGGTTGACTTGGCTGAGCCCACTTTTATTGACCTCTTCAGCTTCTATCGCAATGCCTGTCATAATAGTCGCTTTTTCTTGAATCCCTGTAAGTTGTTCGCTTAAATAATCAACTGTTTGCGTCACATCTTCTGTATCATGTGCGGATTTCGTTGCACCCGATGCGATGTCATCGATGGCCCCCGCCATCTGCTCACTAACGGCATTCGTCTCCTCCGCGGATGCACTCAAGCTTTCTGCCGCAAGACGAACTTCATCGATAGAACCGTTAACCAGTGTGATAACGTCACGAACTTTTGAAGTCATAGCATTAAAATTGTTGGCCAGTTGACCAAATTCGTCCTTCGATTTTACATCCGCATATGCATTAAGGTTTCCTTCTGCCACCTTATCCATCGCTACACGAATCTCACTCAAAGGACTAACGATTCTTGCAATCAAGAACCACAGAATAACAATCATCACTATTCCTGCCAGTATGAAAGTGATGATGATTAAGTTCCTAGTTTGACTAACAGAACCATCAATTGCATCTTGATTGAAAGCGGCACCAACTGTCCAACCGAAATGCGGGATTTCTGTGAAGACACCGACCATTTTATTCTTATCTTCATTGTATTGTCCGATTCCTTTGGTTTTTTCATCATTAAATAATGCCGTTAAATAAGATAAATCAGCCAATTCCTCTTTGTCTGTTAGTAAATGAGGATGAACGATTGCCCCATCATTACTGTCAAATAAGAATGGGTAGCCTCCAAATCCAAATTCACTTTTAGATACACTGTCCGTAATATTCCCCAAACTAATGTCTACCCCAATAACACCAACAAGTGAATTATTTCGTTTCATCGCTTTAGATGCCGTAATAACATAGCCACCTGACGCGGCATCGACATATGGATCCGACCATACCACTTTGTCCGGTTGGTCACTTGCTGCTGTATACCATACGCGGCTAGTCGGGTCAAATCCATCAATAACGAGATGCGGAACAAATTTGGTGTATTTGTTTTCGAATCCAAAATACATTAAATCCGTATCCGTCAATTGCCCCATATAATCAGTAAACGCTTTTTCGATGCCCCGGCCTAATTCGCCATCATTTCCGTTGCCGTACTGCGTCTCTATAAAAGATGTGACTGCCGAATTTTCGGTAAGCAAATATAACGTTTTTTCATATTGCAACATATTGTTTTCAATTGATCGACTCATTTCCTGTACAGCAACTTCACTTTGATTTATGAGTACATTTTCTGTTTGCTTTTGCATTTGAAGATTAACAAACAAGTTCACTACTGTAAGGATAATGATAAATAATGCTATTACACTCACAATGATTTTTGCTTTAATCGACTTCATTTCACTTACCTCCTTCTACTTCGATTCGGCATACTTCGCCAATAAACTCTAATTTTATAAGCCTATGTTTTTGATTATAGTCTAATAGTCACCGGAATGAAAGAATATTTTAAATCATCCAACATATTTCGACATCATAAATATATGCAAAATAAAAAACGCCATTCTCTGGCGTTTTCGACTGTTTACTCAATACTTTGTAAATGTTTCGTACAATTAAACAGCTCACATAGGTTTCTATCTTCTTGTAATTTAATAATCGTGATTGATGTGTTTGCCAAGTCAACAGTTAAATCCTTGTAAGGAACAAGCTCTTTTATCAATCGACCAATAAAACCACCATGGCTGACCACCAAAATTCGTTTATCAGGAAATAATTCTTTCATTTCCTCTATGAAATCAAGTCCGCGTGAAATAATTTCCTCCTTCGGTTCAAAACCTAGATCAAGTTTTCTCCAGGAGTGCCCCCATTTTTGTACACGCTCCGTTAACGTCAATCCTTCAACCAAGCCGCCCCCTGATTCCCGCAGGCGATTGTCTGATAAAAGACGGATATCAGGCATACTGTCCGCGATGATTTCAGCTGTTTTTGCGGCACGAACTAAAGGACTGGTGTAAATGACATCCCATTGTTCGCCGGAAAGCCTTTGGGCTACACGGTGTGCCATCTCAATTCCTTCTTCATCTAATGGAATATCTGTACTTCCTTGCGCTCTTCCTTCTTTATTCCACGCGGTAACGCCGTGTCGAACAAATCCAATTGTCGTAATCGTAAACACCTCTCACTTTACGTTTATTAATTAACCACTTTCAAGCATTTCTTATACGACATATCCGAGCGATCTTAGTACATTATTCATAAATGATTCCGTATACAAGTAAACTTCCTCACGCTCAGGTTCCTGATAAATGTCATGATACAGGCGTTTCCATTGCTTAAATTGAAACTCTGAAAGTTCCTGTCGGATAAACCATTTCTTAGCAAGCATTATATCTGTGATTTTATCATCTTCTGCAACATGCATGAGCACCGGTATGTCATGAATACTTCTTTCATGCTGAGCAACCAATTTCATGAATGATTGTAATTCTTTATACCAGGATACGGTAAATTCATCTTTATATAGGTCGTCTTGCTTAGCTTCTTCATATAAATCACTATTGCGTGTTAACATCTCTATGCCAATTTGATGATTCAATTTCATTGATGATGAGAATTTTGACAATACGTTCGAAAATTTAGGCGGCTGATGGCGCAGTGCTAACCACGGGGAGCTAAAAACAGCCCCTGCACATTCAATTTTCTTTCGCTGTAACAGACGCATCACGAAGGTTGCACCTATTCCATGTCCAATGATGAACAAAGGTAAATTATCATCGAGTCCGACCGCTATTAATTTTTCCACAAATTTAGCGTATGCATCAAATTGCGCATCGTGGATTTTCCCGACGCCTTCCGCCCCATGTCCGGGTAAATCACCTGTCACGACGTGAAAACCGCTGTTTCGGAGTTTCTGGATTAGCCATGCATTTCTACTATGATGTTCGTACACATTATGGACGATAGCCACGACAGCTTTTGGTGGCCCTTCTGCTTCCCATTTCCACATGGTCATCTTCCCCTTATCTACCTGTTTCTTTTATCTATCTATTCCCCTATTTAACTATATTAAAAACCTAATCTTTGTTAGGATAATTATACACTACCTAAAGAAAAGAGGAGAGCATCATGATTTATCCTTATAAAGGAAAAATGCCTGTAATTGATCCGTCCGTTTTCATTGGAGATTTCACGACGATTTCAGGTGATGTGACAATTGGTCCTGAATCGACAATTTGGTTCAATACGGTAATCCGGGGTGACGTATCTCCAACAATTATTGGACGTAAAGTAAACATTCAAGACTTATGCTGCCTTCACCAGAGCCCACAGTTCCCGCTTATACTTGAAGATGAGGTGACAATCGGACACCAAGTAACGTTACATAGTTGTACGGTGAAAAAAGGGGCACTTATCGGCATGGGTTCTATTATTTTGGACGGTGCTGAAATTGGCGAAGGGGCATTCATTGGCGCAGGCAGTCTCGTGCCGCCTGGTAAGAAGATTCCGCCGAATATGCTAGCACTCGGGTCGCCAGCCAAAGTTGTGCGTGAGCTGAATGACGAAGATCGTGCGGATATGGAACGGATTGTTCAGGAGTACGCCGAAAAAGGGCAGTATTATAAGAGTTTGCAACACTAATGAAAGAGCTGCCCTTGAAGGCAGCTCTTATTTTTTTACGTATAAAAAGATCACTAAGCCAATTAGCACAAAAAACAAAACAACCCCAACTAGTAGCAACAAACCTATTAAGCTTAAAGCCCCCATACTTTCTCCTCCTCAATCGTGTTTACTTTATAACAATTGTAACAGTTGATTATTGCTCGTCTAATGAGAGTGTGTACACTACGCCAAACCAAACATCCTCGACAGAAAAAAAGCCGGAAGACAGAGAGACCCTGGCTTCCGGCGTTTATACTAAATTATTTCCCTGCTAACTCTTTCAACGCTCCAGCTTTATCCGTTTGTTCCCACGGCAAATCAATGTCTGTACGGCCGAAGTGACCGTATGCAGCTGTTTGTTTGTAAATTGGACGGCGCAGATCTAGCATTTTGATGATACCTGCTGGACGAAGGTCAAACAGTCCACGCGTAAGCTCAACAAGTTTGCTTTCATCTACAGTGCCTGTCCCAAATGTATCAATAGAAATCGATACGGGTTGTGCAACACCGATTGCATAAGCTAGTTGCACTTCACAACGATCTGCAAGTCCTGCAGCCACAATGTTCTTCGCAACATAACGAGCCGCATATGAAGCTGAACGGTCCACTTTCGTCGCATCTTTCCCAGAGAACGCACCACCTCCATGACGCGCATAGCCACCGTATGTGTCGACGATGATTTTACGGCCAGTAAGTCCTGCATCTCCCTGAGGTCCCCCTATTACGAAACGGCCAGTTGGATTAATGAAGTACTTCGTGTCTTCATCAATTAAATCAGTTGGTACAACCGGGTTAATGACGAATTCTTTAATATCACTTTGGATTTGCTCAAGTGTTATTTCAGGGTGATGTTGCGCTGAAATAACAATTGTATCGATTCGTACAGGTTTATTGTTTTCATCATATTCAACAGTCACTTGCGTTTTCCCATCCGGGCGTAGATACGTAAGCGTTTCATCTTTACGCACTTGTGCAAGTCGGAATGATAATTTATGGGCTAAGCTGATTGGTAACGGCATCAGTTCCGGTGTTTCATTACAAGCGTAACCGAACATCAAACCTTGGTCACCTGCTCCAATTGCTTCAAGTTCGTCATCAGTCATCGAACCTTCACGTGCTTCAAGTGCCTGGTCAACGCCTGCTGCGATATCAGCTGATTGCTCATCGATTGCAGTTAAAACCGCAGATGTTTCCCAATCAAAACCGTATTTCGCACGTACATAACCAATTTCTTTAACAGTTTCACGCACAACTTTCGGAATATCGACATATGTTGTCGTCGTAATTTCCCCTGCAACAAGGACAAGCCCTGTAGTAATTGTCGTTTCACATGCAACACGCGCATTCGGATCTTCTGCCAATATAGCATCTAGAATAGCATCCGAAATTTGGTCACACATTTTGTCTGGGTGTCCTTCAGTTACCGATTCTGAAGTAAATAGTCGGCGGTTTGTCATTTTATTTCCTCCTTATATCCTACGAGATTGATACGGTACTCATATGTCCCATGTAGAGTCTTTTCTATATAGAAGAGACTACAAGCCATTGCGAGCTCTATACACGAGGATTAAGGGCGATATCATATAAAAAGCCCTTCGCTCACGTACTAATACATGAGGAAAGGCATGATTTCATAAGCACCTTTCACTCTTATCATACAAGGACCGTGCCTTGCTACAGGTTTGGCACCTTCGCGCAGACAAAATGTCTTTGCAGGTTGCCGGGTTTCATTGGGCCTGACCCCTCCACCAGCTCGGGATAAGAGTATCCGTTCAACTATATATGCTACGAAAAATCCTGTTGCATGTCAAATCTTTTTACCCATTTCACGTATAAATACTTGAGGTTTGAATTAGTATAGTTTATTATTCTTAATGTGTTATACTAATTCAATAATGTGATGACACCCAATTGATTGGGACTATATGCAAAGGACGGTACATACTTATGATATCTGCGAAAATTAGTGATGACCTTAACAAACTTCTTTCTGGTAAGAATGTAAACATTCAACTTTCAGTTCCACAACTTGTTGAAAAAGCTATTTCACGTGGTGAAGCTCAATTGACATCAGATGGAGCGGTTACGGCTCAGACAGGAAAATATACAGGTCGTTCACCAAAGGACAAATATATTGTTGAGGAAGCGTCCTCCAAAGACAAAATCGATTGGGGCAACGTCAATCGTCCAATCTCTTCTGAAATTTTTGATTCATTATATACTAAAGTAATTACACATTTAAAAGCAAAAGACGAGCTGTTCGTCTTCAAAGGTTTCGCTGGCGCAGATCCAGCTTCACAATTATCCATTCAAGTTGTGAATGAATTTGCATGGCATAACCTGTTTGTTCACAACTTGTTCATCCGCCCAACTGAAGAAGAGCTCATGAAACATGAATCACAATTCACAATCGTTTCGGCTCCTTCATTTAAAGCAAATCCTGCAATCGATGGTACGAATTCTGAGACATTCATTATCGTATCGATGGAAAAACGCATTGTTCTTATCGGCGGAACTGAATACGCTGGCGAAATGAAAAAATCAATCTTCTCAATCATGAACTACTTGCTTCCTGAAAAAGGTATTATGCCAATGCACTGTTCAGCAAACGTTGGTGAAGACGGCGATGTTGCACTATTTTTCGGTCTTTCTGGAACAGGTAAAACAACACTTTCTGCAGATGCAAACCGTAAATTGATCGGCGATGACGAGCACGGCTGGTCTGACACTGGCGTCTTCAATATCGAAGGCGGTTGCTACGCAAAATGTATTAATTTATCACAAGAAAAAGAACCTGAAATTTTCGGCGCAATTCGTTTTGGTTCCGTTTTGGAAAACGTTGTCGTAGACCCGGAAACACGCATTCCTGATTACGATGATGGTTCATTGACTGAAAACACGCGTGCGGCTTATCCTATCCAAGCAATTGATAACATCGTTGACCCTTCTGTTGCTGGTCATCCGAAAACAATTGTGTTCCTGACAGCAGATGCATTCGGCGTATTACCTCCAATCTCGAAATTAACAAAAGAGCAAGCAATGTATCACTTCCTAAGTGGTTTCACTTCGAAACTTGCAGGAACTGAGCGTGGCGTTACATCACCTGAAGCAACGTTCTCAACATGCTTTGGTTCACCTTTCCTTCCACTTCCAGCGACAGTATATGCTGAAATGCTTGGGAAGAAAATTGATGAACATGATGCACAAGTTTTCCTTGTTAACACAGGCTGGACTGGCGGCGTCTACGGCGTTGGTAAACGTATGAGTCTTAAATATACGCGCGCTATGGTTCAGGCAGCTCTTGCAGGAGAACTGAACGACGTTGAAACAGAAACGAACGGCGTATTCGGTCTTGAAATGCCAACATCCATTAAAGGCGTTCCCACAGAAGTGTTGAACCCTCGCAATGCATGGGCTGACGGCGAAGCTTACGACGTAAAAGCAAACGAATTGGCAAACATGTTCCATGAGAACTTTAAGAAATTCGGTATGGTATCTGAAGAGATTACGCTCAAAGGCGGACCAATTGCATAATTATCAAATTAAACAGTGTAGCACATTGAATGTGCTACACTGTTTTTTTGTGCATTGGATTTGTAACTGCAGATCCGTACCTCTAAAGGCAACTTCATTTTATTCAAAAAACCACTTATTTCCCTTGTCTCCTCATCCAACCACATAAATCACGAACAAGCTGTGCATTCATGACGGGCGGTATGAAGTGCGTATACGCTGGGAAATACCATGTCTCGTACACTTTTTTATGTTCACGCAGTGCGTTTTCCAGCAATACCGCCTGTTGAAATGACACGTTCTCATCAATCATGCCATGAATAATAAGTACGGGTGCATCGATTTCATCCACGCGAAACAAAGCCGTACGGTTCCTATATTCATCTGGCATATTATTTGGTGTGCCGCCGATAACTCTTTTCATCATCCGCCGCATGTCTTTCCGTTCATGGTATGTAAATACGATATCGGATACACCAGACCATGTGACCACCGACGTAATATCTTCACGTAAAATTGCTGTCCAAAGAGCCATTATACCGCCTCGCGAAAACGCAAACAGGTGAATTTTCTCCACGTTTGTCTTCCGATTTTGCTTCAGTACATCAACCGCGTTCACTGCATCTTGACGATCGGCACCTGCAAACTCATCCCGTCCCTCACCCCCACGGTTCCCGCGATAATAAGGAGCGAAAACAACAAATCCTTGCGAAGCAAACTGTGCAATTCGAGCAGGGCGAACCATACCGATATGCTGCATGCCGCCTCGCAAGTAAATGATGCCCTCATAGTTCCCTTCTGTAATTGGTTCTGCCATGAGTCCTTTCACTTTTAACCCATCTGACAAATATGTAATTTCTTCAAGCGTAACATGCGGGTTTGGGGATGGGTATGGCCTTCGATGCATAATCAAACCATCATGACTCATGTTCTTCTACCCACTTTCTTAATGTTTCCATGCCTGTATCATTCATAAGGAAACTCAATTCTTCACACTGGTCAAGTTCTTCATTAGTCATCCACATAGCTCCTTCCGTTTCATGAAGGGCTGGATTTTCATCGATTTCCGCAACTTTTCCTGTAAAAACAGCTTTGCAAAATGTACTATTGCTTCGAACGACATACTCTGCAAATTTCACCAGATTTGTAATCGTCACACCTGTTTCTTCAATCGCTTCGCGTATAACCGCTTCCTCGATTGTTTCTCCAAGCTCTGCTTTACCGCCTGGAAATTCAACGCCTCGAACTGAATGCCGAGTAAGTAACCATTTACCATTATGTTTGAGGATAACAAGGACATGCCGAGCTGGCATTCCAAATTTATTTGCTTCGAAAGTCAGCTCGACACGACCACCATTTACATCATCGAAAATAAGCATTGCATTCACGTCCTTTCAACCAGTGTAGCGAAGGACAGCAATCCTTTCAACGAAAATACGGAAGCTTTTCGATAAAACGCTTCGACTTGTCATCTGTAAATTCATGAATAAGCGCATAGATTTTCATCGTACGTTGATCGACGTTGTAATTATTTCGACCAAAATGATAAGGCATAAACGGTAAGTGCGACCTCAGGAAATTTCGGAATTCAAGTTCATCTATCTGTTTAAATAAACGTTGAAAAATTGGAACATACTCACTTTCGACGTTGACTTCAAATTCCCATGGCGAATCATCCGGGTAATTGTATACTTGCTGATTTACGACAGAAACGTACATTTTGTATTTCTCCATGCTACACCATCCTTTTTTCTTTTTAGCATGGCTTACTATGAAAAAAGCATGCATCCCCTTTTACTGGAGATACATGCTTTACTGCGATTTACGCTTGTACGTCAACCGAGGCTCCCTTATGAGGATGGGCCGCAACAGGCTGATTTGATAAACTTTTCAACATATCTGTTGCCGCTGCAGTGTTCATTGATAGTGCATTATTTAACACGCTCATCTGAACAGTCGATTGTAAACTTCTCAATTGACTTGCCATGATGGAATTCATATCCACTTGCCATCACTCCTTTCACCAACCTATTATCGGCATTTATCTACGGTTTTCAATGAAAAGCAATTAATTATTGCCTTCACCAAGGAATGCATTGAGCATCCATTGATGTTTTTCGATACTCTGATGGGTCGCATTCAACAAGTCTTCCGTCATGCCATCGCCATCTTTCGCAGCCAACTCCATGCCTTTTTTCAATGATTTCATAATTTCACCAAAGTCACTGGCGACGGTTTTCACCATTTCATCGGTCTTTTCTTTACCTGTCGCTTCTTTCACGACAGACTGTTCCAGATGTTCTTTCAACGTAGCTACCGGCATTCCGCCAAGTGTCAATATACGTTCCGCAATTTCGTCCATATGCAATGTCGCTTCATTGTAGAGTTCTTCGAATTTTACATGCAAAGTGAAAAATTGATGTCCTTTTACATACCAGTGATAATTATGGAGCTTCGCATACATGACTGACCATGTGGATACTTGGACATTCAATTCATCGATAAGTTCTTTCGACATAAAAATCTCTCCCCTTTTTGTTAAATATAATTCATCTCTCTGTTAATTTACCACTGAAGCATCTACAATAAACATCGAGGCATTTATAAGGAGTTTTTTAAATGAAAAAGATTTTAATTGGTTTTATTAAACTTTATCAAAAAGTGATTTCACCACTTACACCACCTTCATGCCGTTTCTATCCCACTTGTTCCCACTATGGGATTGAGGCAGTCGAAAAGCATGGTGCACTAAAGGGTTCATGGCTTGCCGTACGTCGAATTTCAAAATGCCATCCGTTCCATGAGGGTGGGTTTGATCCTGTTCCAGATAATGATGTGCATAAAAACTAATTTCTTTAGACAAAACGGATTGACATAATCGTCGAGCCGTTTTTTTCGATTAAAATAAAATCGCTTATTTAGTTGCCAAATTAGAAACTCTCTTGTATGATAAAAAAGTCAGTTAGACAAATCGTAATCATTACTATTAAGACGCGGAGGATATATCTAATGAATAAGAAACTATTTTTTATCATTTCATTACTAACAATTATTCTACTCAGTGCTTGTGGCGCTAAATCCACATCTACAGAAAAAGTGGCAACTGGGACAAAGAAATTGTCTATTTTTACAACGGTATACCCACTTCAATACTTTACAGAACGAATTGGTGGCGAATACGTTGATGTGAAATCCATCTATCCCGCTGGTGCGGATGAACATACTTTTGATCCTACACAAAAAGATATGATGGGACTTGCCGACTCGGATTTATTTTTCTATATCGGACTTGGCCTTGAAGGTTTTGTGGAAAATGCGGAGAAAACTATGAAAAATGAACATGTAAAAATGATCGCAACAGCGGAGGCAATTCCTGATGAGATGTTGGATGAAGGTCATAGCGATGAAGGTCACGACGAAGATGCAAAGCATGATGAGCAAGGACACGAAGGTCATAATCATGGCGTTGTCGATCCTCATGTATGGATTTCACCACTACTTAGTGTCGAACTTGCGACTTCTATCAAAGATGCATTAATTGTATCAAAACCTGAAATGAAAGACGAATTCGAGAAGAACTATGAACAACTGAAGGTAGAACTTGTCGAACTTGATAGCAAATTTAAAGTTATGGCTTCCAATGTACCTTCTAAGACATTTTTTGTTTCACATGCGTCATTTGGTTATCTTGCCGATTCGTATGGACTTGAACAAGTCGCGATTGCAGGACTGAACTCACAAAGCGAGCCATCACAAAAGCAATTAGCACAAATTGTCAAAGAAGCAAAAAACAAAAACATCCACTATGTGCTATTTGAACAGAATGTATCATCGAAGCTAACAAATGTCGTACGGAAAGAACTCGGCGCTGAATCACTCATGCTCCATAATCTTGGCATATTGACAGTGGATGATGAAAAAAACAACGAAGACTATTTTTCTTTGATGGAACAAAACATTGAAACGCTGAAGATAGCGTTAAGTGGAAAGTAAATGAAGAAAGGCTGTCCCGTATACCAGGTTTAATCTGGTATATGGGACAGCCTTTTTTTGCGTTTGAGTGGATTGCTGTGATAGTCCGGAGTTCTTCTTACAGTTTAGTCGGTTGCCATGACAGTCTCAGCAGTTCCCCTTACAGTTCATCGATTTGCAATGACAATTCGACGGCACCTCTATTTCAAATCCACCAACTCTTTCAATTTGCGACGCAATAACTTATTAGATCCATTACGCGGTAGTTCATCAATGAAGTGAAACGATTTTGGCACTTTGTAACGCGCCAATCGCGCTTCACAATAAGCTATTAAATCATCTTCGGTTACATTTCCTGATACTACGACAAACGCAACCGGAACACTACCCCACTCGGAATGGTCTTTTCCGCAAACGCCTGCCTCTCGAATATTCGGATGCGCTGCCAGTACATTTTCAATTTCAGCAGGATAAATATTTTCTCCTCCTGAAATGATCAAGTCGGATCTTCTGTCAACAATATACAAATAACCTTCCGCATCGAGATAACCGATATCACCTGTCGGAAGCCAGCCATTTTCCAATGGATCTACTCCTTCAAAACGACCGATATATCCAGGTGTGACGTGCGGACCTCGTATAAATACTTCGCCTTTTTCACCTGGAGTATCTGTATCTTTGATTTTGATTTGATTGAAAAACAACGGTTTGCCTGCCGAGCCCATTTTCCTCATCGCATCGCTTGCTGCTAAGGTCGCTGTTTGCGAACTAGTTTCTGTCATTCCGTACGTTTGGAGAACTGGGACATCAAGCGCTTTTGCCCGCTTCAAATAATCAATTGGAACCGGACCACCGCCTGCTAGCATCGATTTAAATGATGGATGTGCAACACTATATTCTTTTTCCAGTTCACGCAGAACTTTGTCCAATGTAAGGGATACAACAGACATTCGTGTGACGGACCCATCCCCTACCGCTTTCGCTGACTTGATGGCATCAAACTTTTCATGCAACTGAACCTCCATTCCGTAAAGTACAGAACGAACAAGAATCGAGAACCCGCTAATATGGAATAAAGGCATCGCACAAAGCCAGACATCGCCTTCATCAAGCCCTAGGTTTAGAACAGACGACAGTGCACTCGAAACGTGATTACCTGCTGTTTGACGCACCCCCTTCGGAAATCCTGTCGTGCCCGATGTATACATAATCGTAATGGTCCTGTCTGATTGCCAACTATCCTGAATGACAAATGGCAGTTCAGCACTGCCCTTAATCGCAGTAAACAGTAGCTGACGCACCGGTGTATCGGCAACAACACTACTCAGTTCATTCGACACAATAACCGTCGTCGCGCCTGAATCATCCAATTGATATGCGATTTCCTTTTTTGTCAATCGACTGTTTAGCATAACAATTTCAAGGCCTGCTAGCATACATGCGTGAATGATGACCACCATTTCAGCATTGGAGGGCCCAAGTAATGCAATACGTTGCCCTTCATTTAAACTGTTCGCCCTCAATTTCCGTGCAAGAATTACCGCATCATCTTTTAACTGTGCGAATGTCCACTTTTCCTCTTCGAACGATAAAGCTACTTTATCAGGCGTTAAATAAGCCCGTTGCATTAACCAATTTGGAATCATGCCATCACCATCCATTCAGAAAAAGCTGCCCGATTAGAGGCAGCTTTCTTAGTTTTTATCTAGTTTTATCAAGGAAAACGTGGGAATTGTCCGAAGTCCGGTTTACGTTTTTCTTTGAACGCGTCACGGCCTTCTTTCGCTTCGTCAGTTGTGTAATAAAGAAGTGTTGCGTCACCAGCCAATTGTTGAAGACCAGCAAGTCCGTCCGTATCCGCATTCATTGCTGCTTTGACGAAACGAAGTGCCGTAGGGCTCATGCCAAGCATCTCTTGACACCATTGAACCGTCTCGTCTTCCAGTTGTTCATAAGGAACTACCGTGTTGACTAGACCCATGTCGAGTGCTTCCTGTGCGTTGTATTGACGGCATAGGAACCAGATTTCGCGCGCTTTCTTATGACCGATGATTCGTGCCAAGTAGCCCGAACCATAACCTGCGTCGAATGAACCGACTTTAGGTCCTGTTTGTCCGAAAACTGCATTTTCTGCTGCAATCGTCAAATCACAAACGACATGAAGTACATGTCCGCCGCCGATTGCATATCCTGCAACCATTGCCACAACCGGTTTCGGTATAACACGGATTAGACGCTGTAAGTCCAAGACGTTTAGACGTGGAATTTCATCGTCCCCTACATAACCGCCATGCCCTCGCACGGATTGGTCTCCGCCTGAACAGAATGCTTTCTCGCCTTCGCCTGTTAATACGATGACTCCAATGCTTTGGTCGTCTCGTGCGCGTGAAAATGCGTCGATTAACTCCGATACCGTTTTAGGTCGGAATGCATTGCGCACTTCCGGACGGTTAATTGTTACTTTTGCAATCCCGCCATACTGTTCATATTTGATGTCTTCGTATGTACGTATCGTTTCCCATTGACGTGTCATAGTGACCCTCCTCGATTTTTCAACTCTGAAATATGCTTCTCTATCATTGTAGCAAATGTAGCCGGTTTTTCCACATGAATTGCATGTCCAGCATGTTCTATCGTTTCGTGACGGACATTAGGGAAATTCCTCTGCATTTCCCGGGAAATATTTACGAACTTCGTGTCGAGTTCCCCCGTTATGAGCAAAACCGGAAGATTGATTGTTCCTAAGCTCCCCCAATAAGAAGATTGGCTGCCTGTTCCAATCCCACGTAAGCTGTTCGCAAGGCCCATTTCACTCTGACTAAGTCGTTCATTTCTCACAGCCAGCTGTTTTTCTTCTGACAAAATCTTCTGAGACGCGAACAAGGGAATATTTCCCCAAAAATCGATGAATGCTGGTAATCCGTCAGTTAAGATTCTTTCTGACAGCCGCCTGTCAGCTACTTGTCGTTCTTCTCTCTCCACTTTCGTTTTCAATCCTGGAGAAGAACTCTCGAGAATCAACGACGATACCCGTTTCGAATGACGCGCCGTATACGCTAGTGCAACGCGCCCCCCCATTGAATAACCAACTAAGATGAATTGATCAAGAGAAAGCTCAGTAAACAGTTCCTCAAGGTCCTCGACTTGCTGGTCCATGGAGTAGCGGTCAATGTCTTCCGGAATAGTCGATTTCCCATGTCCCGTCAAATCGACAGCTATTGTTTGGTAGTTCCCCTTGAGCAACTTTGTAATTTCACGCCAAGATATGGTGCTCCCCGTAAAGCCATGTAGAAATACGATAGCAGGCAGATTCTCTTCACCTTGGATTTCCACATGCAGTTCAATTCCACGCACGTGGATAGTCTTTTCATACATTATGATCAAGCCTGTCCGTGATTAGTGTCCATAGATCACGGTGAGCTTTCACATTCGCTTGACGATTTGTGAACACTTCAATAATACGTACCGGTTTTTCCTTCGCTTTAACGAGCTCCATTGCGAACTCTTCTGGCGTGTGAATTGCCGCATACTGCGCATCATACATCGTCGCAATATGGTCGAATGTTAAGCCTGTCGGTGTACCGAACAGTTCTTCGAAATGATTGCCTGCTTCAGCTTGTGGAAGATACGAGAATATTCCACCTCCATCGTTATTGATAATGACAATGGTCAAATCTGCCTCGTGGAAACGAGTAACAATCAGTCCATTGACATCATGCAAGAACGATAAATCGCCAATTAACAGCCATGTAGGTCGCTTTCTTGCCGCCTGGATACCAAATGCTGTTGATACAACGCCATCAATACCATTAGTCCCGCGATTTGCAAAAATTGTGATGTCCTTATCCGTCTTCCTGAAAAACGTATCAACATCACGGATCGGCATGCTGCTGCCGCTTACGAGGTCGCTGCCTGTGGGAAGGTGCTCAAATAACATTTTTGCAAAGATCCCCTCATCGCCAGCAACACCCTCATAATTATCCGTAATCGCGGATGCCACGTCATTCGCCGCCGTCCACAACTCCGTATAAGATGTTTTCGGTTTATCCACAATAATTTGCATGATTGTTTCGGATGAAGTCTGGATATGATGCGTCACGACGCCAAGCGAATCCCTGAATTCCGGCGATTCATCTACTGCAATAACTGTAGCCGGCCGCACTATTTTCAAATAAAGCGACAGTGGCTTCGCTACTGGCTGTGCACCAAAACGAATTACAGTATTAGGTACGGCTTTCTTTTTGAATACGTCACTTTTTAATAGCGCATCATAGTGATCAATACAAAGCGCAAGGCATTGTTCGGGCACTTCTGTGCGAAGATTCGATAGTGGGTCGCATAATACTGGCCATTTTAGTGCTTTGGCAAAGTTCCAAAATGCTGCTTTATCGAACCCTATCGGCATTTCACCTGCAATGATGAAGCCTTTTTCTGACATTGCAAGCAACTGTGAAATTTGTTGGGCAGTAGATGCCTCCAAGCTATTTACACTATTAAATCGTTTTAGGAAAGTCGTTTTTGGCGTTTTCCTATCAAAATCGATAAGAAGCGGTTCTCGAAACGGCACATTTAAGTGAACCGGTCCTCGAGGAGCTGAAGTTGCAACTGACAATGCGCGACTGACATGCCGATCGATAAAGTCTTCGATATCCGGATTATTTTCAGCAAGCGGGAAATCTACACTGTATTTCACATGCTTACCATACATTCGGATTTGATCGATTGCCTGCGGAGCACCGACTTCCCTTAATTCATGCGGACGGTCTGCCGTAATGACGATAAGCGGGATACGGGCATAATACGCTTCTGTTATTGCAGGATGATAATTCGATGCCGCGGTACCTGACGTACAGAGAAGGACGACAGGATTACCTGATGCCTTAGCCAAACCTAGTGCGAAATAGGCAGCCGATCGTTCATCGACCTGCATATAGACATCAAGGTCTTCCGTTGAAGCGAAAGCATAAGCAAGTGGTGTCGAACGAGAGCCCGGGCTAATAACTACCGCTTTCACATCCGCCATCATCAAAGCAGCCGTCATTCTTCGAACATAATCCGTCAAAACTGTACGGTTATCCATTCAGTTTTCCTCCAAGCGCCCGCATAACCGGTCTGAATTTCACCCATGTTTCATCGTATTCTATATCTGGTTCAGAATCTGCTACAATTCCTCCACCAGCGTACAAGTACGCACTATCGCCGTCGAGAAGTGCAGAACGGATTGCCACAGCAAATTCACCATTGCCAGCAGTATCTGTCCAACCAATTGGTGCAGCATAATAACCCCGATCTAAGTTTTCCTCAGAACGGATCATTTCCATTGCTATATCAGTTGGGACTCCGCCTAGGGCCGGTGTCGGGTGAAGTGCTTTAACCAAACTGAAAATATCAGTCCCTTGTTCAACTTCTCCTTCAACTGGCGTAAACAAATGCTGAATATCACGGACTTTCATCAGTTTCGGTACTTTCGAAATTTTGATGTCCGTGCAAAATGTTTTAAACACTTGTGAAATCATATTAACGACATATTGATGCTCTTCCCGATTTTTTCTATCTTCAAGAAGTTCATCGCCAAGTTCGCGGTCTTCGGCTGCCGACTTACCTCGTTTAATGGAGCCCGCGACACATGCTGAATACGCACGACCATTTGATATTTCAATTAAACGTTCCGGTGTAGCACCAAAAAATAATTGGCCATCTTTTTGCAATCCAAAGTGATAACTTTCCTGCTGTTCATTGGATATATGATGTAGTGCAGTGACAGCCGGTACTTCATCTGCAAAATTAAGTTTTACCGAACGTGCTATTACCACTTTTTCAGCTTCACCATTATTAATTTTCTTTGTGACATCCGCAACGGTTTCAATATAATGTTCTTTCGAAAGTTCCTCTATTGACACGACTTTCGGTTTTGTAAGCAAAGCGGATTCCTCCACTTGTGCGATATGAATTAGACGATCTCTTTCATCCCTTAACTTTTCAAACTGTTTTGCCGCATCGTCGCTTTTTGTTACAAGGTTAATGGAAATTTCTGTCTTGCCATTCGTAATAGACAACTGGAAAGAAGGTACAACGAAATGAGCAGATGGAAATGCATCCCACTCTGATTGCTTAACACTTTTCGGATCAAACGAGAAACCTCCAAAAAGAACAGGTTCCCGGTCATTTTCTTCTTTAATAAGCGCACTACATAACTTTTTCCAACTTGTTGAAATATGTGTGAAACGATCACCCGTTCCATCGCTTGTTAATACCGTAGCATGTCCAATTCCAACAAGCGTTAATGTTTTATCTGCATTTTGCCAATAGAAACGTTCATCTTTATAACACGAATCCCCTGCTTCGAAAAACGCAAGTGGTGAAATTCGCCCCGCATCGACAGTTTCTGTGAAAAAGCGCAACTCATTCTGCCTGACTTTTAATTGAGATTCACGGGTAGCGGTCAACTTCCGATTCATTATATTCCCTCCGTACATTCATTCGACTGATTAAGTGTATATACCTATATTCTATCATACCGAATTCGCGTCGTTTCAGCACATAATAAGCAGTCCATATGTTCAGTCCACCCATTTTGGAGTACAATGGATAGGGTCATTAAAAGGATAGGGAGAGAACAATAATGCAACAGACAATAAAAGCGGATACAGGTTGGCGTATTTGGTGGCAGCTTACACGTCCACATACACTTACAGCAGCTTTTGCACCTGTATTTCTCGGTACAATGATTGCACTAACTTACGGGAAAATACATTTCCCTTTATTCTTCGCCATGCTCATCGCAAGTGTCTTCATCCAAATGGCAACGAATATGTTCAATGAATATTATGATTTTAAAAGAGGGCTTGATACAGAACAATCAATTGGTATCGGCGGTACAATCGTCCGTAATGGCGTAAAACCAAAAACCGTGTTGAATCTTGCCTTTATGCTTTACGGGATTTCCGTCCTTATCGGTATTTATATATGTATGGAAACCTCGTGGATGCTCGCAGTCGTCGGTATCCTGTCAATGATGGTCGGCTACTTTTATACGGGAGGACCGTATCCAATCGCCTACACACCATTCGGGGAACTATTTTCCGGTGTTGTCATGGGAATGCTACTCATTCTTATTGCATTTTATATCCAGACAGAAACAGTAACGACAGAAGCAGTTCTGCTATCCATCCCAAGTATGTTGCTTGTGGCAGGTATTATGCTGGCAAACAATATACGTGATTTGGAAGGCGATAAGGTAGGCGGGCGTAAAACACTTGCTATTCTCGTCGGCCGCTCCAATGCAATTACAATCCTAATGCTATTTTTCATCATTTCATATGGCTGGATTATTGCAATGGTTGTCTTTGGACATCTTACGCCATGGGCACTGCTTGTATTTCTTAGTGTCAAAAAACCGGCTATGGCGATTACCGTGTTCCGAAAAAATCACATTCCTATACATGTGATGCCCGCGATGAAAAACACTGCAGTTACGAATACTTTATTCGGATTACTATTAGGTATCGGAATACTCATTGGACATCTACTCTAACTACTAAAACGCCCGAAGCATCGATTTACGTCGATGCTTCGGGCTTTTTAGTAGTCGCATGTTTAAATGATTTGAAATAAAGGGAAGTGTAGTAACGACAGTCAATAATCTTTACTTTTGTTTGTTAAGCACAATGTATATGAGCATACTATCGTTATTACTAAAAAGGACGTGACAATACGTGTTGAATGATAAACAAAAAGCCACTCTTAAAAATGAGTTAAATGAAATGAAGGAACATTTAACAATTACAGAAAAAGAAACAGATATTAAAGAAAGTGCTCAAGAAGATTCTGGCGAGCTGTCGATGTATGACAACCATCCCGCTGATTTAGGTACAGAACTCTATGACAGAGAAAAAGACATGGCTCTGCACGTACATGCTGGCTCTGAATTAGATAAAGTCGCAAGCGCCTTACAAGCGATGGAGGACGGTTCTTACGGGAAGTGTGAAGTATGCCAAAAAGATATACCATTTGAGCGGCTTGAAGCAGTTCCTTACACAACTCTTTGCATCGATCATGCGACGGAGCAAGAAGTACCCTACGACCCACCTGTCGAAGAGGACATGCTTACCATGGCCAACCCAAATTCATTTGCTGGAGCAGCACGAGATGGCGAAGACAGCTTCCAGGAAATCGCAAAATCCGGAACATCAGAAACCCCTTCCGATTTCACCGGGGATCGCGATAACTATAATACGTTATACGACAGCAAGATTTCAGACGGGGCAACCGAAGAAATTGAAGAATTCACAGGTACCGATATTAATGGAAAATCACGCGGATTCATCAGATCCGATGCCTCTGAGAAATATGAAGCGGAACTGGATGATGAAGGAATCGAATCCCCTCTTGGAGACATTCCTTATCATGAAAAAGACAGTTATATTGAGGATAAATAGAAGTGAAAGAAACTCCTAAAGCTATTTTTGGTAACCCGTTAAGTTTAGAGGTACTAAACTTAAAATAACGCCGCACATATCAAAACAAATAAAACTAAATTCAAGTATAAATTAGCATTGCTTTTAGCAGTGCTTTTTCATATTTTCATCCAAGTATTCCAACAATATAAGGGATTTATTATTAACGTGGTAAGATTATTGAAAGATGCAGGTTTAAAATTCTATATAGTATCAGTGAACTGTTTTGCAACTTTCTCAAACAGAATTCGTTTAAATTTTTATTAAAGAATTCATCAGCTTTGGGAATGAGGGGTAAATATTAGTAAAAGACGGAAAAAAATCATGATAATAGCTATCGTGATACTGTTCACTATTATTTCAATAATAGTATTTAAAAAAGATTTATGGGAAGTTAATGAAGAGCTACTGAAACAAGAGATGTTGAACATTGGAGAATCCGTAGAATCAGTGGATTTATCCAATGTAACTCCATTTGAATGGGATATAGTGTATTCTTTTAACCCGTATACATCTAAAGATACAATCTATAAAACCGTTGGCTATAAGTGGGATACTATCAGTGAAACAGTAAGTGAAGGTATGAACCAATTAGTTTTTATGAAAGAAGAAAAAGTGGTTTGTTATTTATATGGATATCCTGCGAATAATGGATATGGAATTTATTTTAATAGTGGAAGTGATACCAGATTAACTTCTGCTTCTATGCTTAGTGTCGATGATGATTTAACTTTTCAAGTTGTAAGACGAGATAGTATTATTTATTTAATGAAAAATGAATGACAAATAGATTCTTCAACTAACGGGGCAGGCTAGCGGAAGAAGAAAAACTATATAGTCAATTAGTTAAACAGGGGGCGGAATTTGGATATTATCGAAGTTTAGAAAAGGGAGGATGTCATAAATTGGTCAGAAGACGCGGTAATTATGAAATAAGGATTGTAGGTAAACAGCTAAGCTGTCCCCACTGTGACGGTGCAATTTTTAGTCATCGGGAGGTATATATTGATGTAGTCCCGTTTGTAGATGAAGAGCAAAAGCAGCAATTAACACTGCAGTCTTTAACTTGCAAAGACTGTGGTAATATTCAGCAGTTCCAACAACTAACGAAAGGGATGGAAACGAATATCGTTTACAAACAGGTAGATTAAATATGGTAGAAGATTTAAGCTGTGAGGAAAGTCAAATTACTATTTTGAACCGACCCCTTATTTGTCTATTCTGCGAGCATGATGTATTTATTCCGTATAGGACGTACAGAAATGTGGAAAAGCCAGGGATTGATGTGTTTTATGTAAACTATACCGCAGTTTGTACGCATTGTGGTGGTGTGATACAGTTTGTAGATCCGAGCTACTTTAATAATCGAGTGGGTGTTTACGTCTGGGCTTTTGATCAAACTCCCCTTCATGCACGTCCCCCAGAGCCACCTATTATCCGCATAGTAGATGAGGTAACATTGCAGGCACAAAAAGTATGCTTACATTTAGCTCTGCGGCTACTCGTGCAAGAGAAAAATGTAGTTGATATAGTGCTTTCCTTAGCTGAGGAGGAACAGTATTGTAAAGTAATAGCATTATTGGAGTCAAAAACGTGTCAGGTAGTTGAAGAAATCAATGCTGAAAAATGTTTAGCGTCAGTGCTACAACAGTTAATGACGCACCGTATCGTCGACAGTAATCAATTGCTCTCCATCGTAATAAATGAAAGCTATCCAGGAATTGAGCCATTTTTAAAGCAGTATATAAAATGAAAAAGCCTATAGTTCGTTCAAAGCGAATTATAGCGTGATGAAATCACACATAGATTTACATGTAAATTTTAAATAAACGTTTTTAAG
Organism: Sporosarcina sp. E16_3; assembly: GCF_017347125.1. NCBI lineage: Bacteria > Bacillati > Bacillota > Bacilli > Caryophanales > Caryophanaceae > Sporosarcina > Sporosarcina sp. E16_3. Next base: position 223 of record NZ_JADPRX010000029.1, on the reverse strand, counting down.
AATACACATGTCAAAATAGAATTTACAATGGTAGAAATATATGTTGTTTAACTAACGTGTGCATTACTTCAAAGAAGGAGTGAAGCCTTTTTTCTTTTTGAACTAAAGAAGCAAGTTAGTTAAATAGTGTTGTTTAACTTGTGTTCAACAATCGGGCCAGCGCGACAAGTTCTGTGATAAATGCCTTCGGCATGAAAATACAGGGGATTTAACATAAATCTTA
>NZ_JADPRX010000028.1:0-54583 GCF_017347125.1 Sporosarcina sp. E16_3 | reverse complement strand
AAGTGACTCCGTCACTTCTAGCCACACTTTTTTCAGTAATCCTGTTGTGAATAGTTGCCTGTCGCGTTCCTACACTATTCAAGTGAAAAATGCAGTTTTTTTTAAGAATAGAATAGATGACATTCCATAAAGTGTGTAAGTGCCCGAAGATGCAATTTCGGGCACTCTTGCACGTTGTATAATGTACTTCTTGCTTACTTTTAGTAAAGTTTATGCATCTAATTATGTGATGTCTACTAGAATGTGACACTTCTTTAATAAAGAAAGGAAAAACCATAGAGAAAGCATCTGCCGCCAAAATTGCATCTTTGGCGGCTTTTCTCCAGGTAAGAAGCCCCTCTATTCTTTCGTCCCAAAAAGCATCTGCACTTCGTGTACTTATGCATTTGGAGCGCGACGGATGAAGGACACTCATACGATTAACGAAAAAATATGTCGGGATGCGACAAAGGCGCATCCCGACATATCCAGACATCTCGATAATGGTATAGTAGTCGTTCAATCTAAAGCAATCCGGAAGCAACAATACACGTAGCGCCCAGTGTGTAATTAATTTATCCCCTAGTTAATTTTGGTTAATCGACAGATGTGACTTTTGAATTGCTTAGTTACCTTCTCGCAAAGGTAGACAGATGCGAATCAATGTACCAACACCGATTGTGCTTTCCACATCGACTGTACCACTATGGGCTTCCACGAGGTGTTTGACAATAGCTAGTCCTAGCCCAGTGCCACCCGAGTCGCGGCTTCTAGCACGGTCAACACGGTAGAAGCGTTCAAACAGCCGTGCCAGTTCAACTTGTTCGATACCGATTCCTTCATCCTGCACTTGGATAATGGCACTATTTGCTACTTTTTTAACTGAAACAGTAATTGTTGTCTGTTCTTTTGAATAGTTAATCGCATTCGATAAAAGATTCACCATAACTTGAATTAATCGACTTGCATCGCCTTCGATAACGATTTCATCCGCAATATCCAAATTGATAGCCATCTTCTTACGCTCCAAACTACCGGAAACGATTTCCAATGCATCATTCATCAGCTCTAGCAGCTCAACATGTCCAAACTGAAGTGAAAAGTTTTCTCTTTCCATTGCCGATAATTCGAGCAAGTCATCAATTAATAGATGTAGACGATTACTTTCTTTTTGAATGATTTCAAGAAACTCTTTCATTATGACAGGTTCATTCATCGCACCATCTAATAATGTTTCAGTAAACCCTTTAATTGAAGTAATAGGAGTACGAAGTTCGTGGGATACATTTGCAACGAAGTCTTTTCTTATTTCTTCGAGTCGGACAAGATTTGTAATATCATGCATGACAACAACAATACCGAGCCAATTCCCGTGATGGCCGATAACAGGCGCACCATAAACGCCCATGTAGGAATAAATACCCCCTGAATCAATCCTAACCTGTTTTTCACGTACTTGTTCTGTCATAAATACATCTTCAATCAAATCTTCAATTTCAATAGGTAAACCGATTGTTTTAAACGTCTTACCAATTGGCTCCTCTTTTGAAAATCCAAACGTCTTTTCAAATACCCCATTTACAAGATTGACTGATCCTTCACGACCAAACATCAGAAGCCCGCTACCCATACTTTCTATAAGTGTTTTCAAGCGCTCTTTTTCCATCATGCGAAGTGTCGACATCTCTTGCAGATTGCTCGCTATTTTGTTAATGGAAATCGCAAGTTCATTATTATATTCTGGTTCATCCGTCTTTGTCCTTACAAGGTAATCACCTTGCGCAATTTGAACGGCAACTTTTGTCACTTCGTCGACAGGACGAGCGTATTGCATCATCATCCGCATTGCTATTAAGAGTGAGATAATAAATGCAATTATCAGCGTGATGATTAAATAAACCCAATATTGGTGTTGCAGATCAAGTGAGATATCCCGTGCGAATAAAGGGAAAAACTGACCCAGGACAATACCGAGGCCAGTTAATAGAACTGAAAGAAGAATTGCACATGCGATGGTTAATCTAGAATATAGATCTTTCATCAAACTTTTGGCTCCTCAAATTTATAGCCAATTCCCCTTACCGTCTTGATGAAAACAGGTTTCTTCGTGTTTTCTTCAATTTTCTCACGTAAATGGCTGACATGAACATCGACGATGCGTGTATCACCAGCGAAGTCATAATTCCAAACCGCGCTCAAAAGCTGGTCCCGTGATAGCACCCGGTTCTTGTTCTGCATGAAATAAACAAGCAGTTCGAATTCCTTTGGAGTGAACTCAAGTTCTACTTTGTCAAGATAAGCTTCGTATTGTTCAGCGTGCACCGTTAATAATCCAGTAGTTAATATTCCCGTTTCTTCGACTTTGTCTGTCCGTTCCCCGCTGCGTCTTAATACAGCCTTAACGCGTGCAACAACTTCACGTGGACTGAACGGCTTCGTCATATAATCGTCCGCGCCAATCTCAAGGCCGAGCACTTTGTCTAGCTCGTCCCCTTTTGCCGTAAGCATGATAATTGGGATATCGAGTCCACGCTGCCTTAACGTTTTGCATACATCAATTCCATCCATTTTTGGAAGCATTAAGTCAAGTAAGATTAAATCAGGTTTTTCTATTTCTGCTTTCACTACCGCTTCTTCCCCGTCAGCAGCAGTAATTGTTGCGTATTGTGCCTGCTTCAAGTTGTATTCTAGTAGTGTTCGAATCGGCTGTTCGTCATCGACAATCAATATTTTCTTTATACTTGAACTCAACTTGCATCAATCCCCTATCAAAAGTTATCCATTGCTTGTGATGTAAGTCGTTCTTCCACTTTTGGCGGAGTGACTGTCACGACTCCAGAAATGACGATGTCCTCCTTTTCGTCACGTGCTTCTATTGAAATATCTATTGAATTTTTTTCTTTATCAACATGAATAATTTCGAGCAAAAAATTGATAGTTGTATAGTGATACACAGCTTTTTGGAATGACAACTGTTGTTTCACGATATGTGAACCAGGTCCAGGTAAATACTTCGAAACGGCGGATGTCACAATCCCTGTTAGCATAATAGTTGGTACGATAGGCATTCCATAAGCCGTCTGCGAAGCATAATCATGCTGGATATAGAGTGGGTTACTATCATTTGTTAGTCCAAGATAGAGCAGTAGATCTTTATCTTCGATTTTCTCTGTCAATTTCAATTTTTCTCCAACAGTAATCTCTTCTATTTTTCTACCTAGACGTCTTTTTTTCCCTAGTATCAACTAACTTCCCCCTTTTAATGTGGTAATACAAGTTTATCAATAATTAGAAAAAAAATCGAGTAGCATATGCTACTCGATTTTTTTAAAAGATATTAGACAAGAACTTTCATAACAGCTTTAACTGATTCAGCAGAATTAGCTAATGCAACTTTTTCTTCTTCAGTCAATTCAAGTTCGATGATTTTTTCGATACCGCCTGCACCAAGCACCGTTGGAACACCGATGTAAATACCATCAAGACCGTACTCGCCTTCAAGGTATGCAATCGAAGGAAGAACACGTTTCTGATCTTTTAGAATCGCTTCAGCCATTTCAACTAGTGATGCAGCTGGTGCATAGTAAGCAGAACCATTCCCAAGAAGGTTAACGATTTCTGCTCCACCTTTGCGTGTACGGTCTACGATTTCTTCAAGACGCTCAGGAGAGATCAACGATTCAAGTGGAATACCACCAGCATATGAGTAGCGTACAAGTGGAACCATATCATCGCCATGACCGCCAAGTACGAAACCAGTGACGTCTTTAACAGACAAGTTCAATTCTTGCGCTACAAAGGTGCGGAAACGAGCAGTATCAAGTACACCAGATTGTCCGATTACGCGTTCTTTCGGTAATCCAGATTCTTTGTATACTGTGTAAGTCATAGCATCAACAGGGTTCGTCAATACGATGATTGTTGTGTTAGGAGAATGTTTTACGATTTCAGCTGTTACGATTTTCATGACTTTTTGGTTCGTTTGAACAAGGTCATCACGGCTCATACCTGGTTTACGTGCAATTCCAGCTGTGATAATGACGATATCCGAGTCTTTTGTATCCGCGTAATCTGAAGTCCCTATAATATTCGCGTCAAAACCTTGAACAGGTCCAGCTTCCATCATATCAAGTGCTTTCCCTTTTGTCGGGTTTTCCATTTGTGGAATATCAACAATCACTACATCGCAAAGCTCTTTTTGGGCTAAAAGAAATGCCGTAGTTGCACCAGTGAAACCAGAACCGATAACTGAGACTTTTTTACGTTGCATTGTCATGGGTTAACTCTCCTTTTATTCATATGTATGAAGGGCATCCCCCTCATTCAATCTAATAAAAATCTCCAACGGCGGAAAACTAGAGTTTTCCGCCGTTGGAGTATTAGTAAATCAATTACGCCTCGGCGTAATTTGAATCAGCACGGACTTCTGCTAATTCAAATTAAAGGTTTTTAATCAATTCATTTGCGAATTCAGATGCTTTCACTTCTGTTGCACCGTCCATAAGACGAGCAAAGTCGTACGTTACAACTTTAGAAACAATTGTTTTTTCGATTGAAGCAGTGATCATAGCTGCCGCTTCGTTCCATCCAAGATGCTCAAGCATCAAGACGCCTGAAAGAAGGAGTGAAGAAGGATTAACTTTGTCAAGTCCTGCATATTTCGGTGCAGTACCGTGAGTTGCTTCAAAGATTGCATGACCAGTAATGTAGTTGATGTTTGCTCCAGGAGCGATACCAATTCCGCCAACTTGCGCAGCAAGTGCATCAGATATATAGTCGCCGTTCAAGTTCATTGTTGCAACAACATCGAACTCTTTTGGACGTGTCAAGATTTGTTGCAAGAAGATATCAGCAATCGAATCTTTAACGATGATTTTGCCTGCTGCTTCAGCTTCAGCTTGTGCTTTGTTCGCAGCGTCAGTTCCATCAGCGTCTTTGATTTGATCATACTGGTTCCATGTGAAGACTTTATCGCCGAATTCTTGTTCAGCAACTTCATAGCCCCAGTTTTTGAATGCGCCTTCTGTGAACTTCATGATATTTCCTTTATGGACAAGCGTCAATGACTTGCGGCCTTCTTTAATAATATAAGTAAGAGCAGCACGTACTAGACGTTTTGTACCTTCTTCAGAAATAGGTTTGATACCGATTCCAGAAGTTTCTGGGAAGCGGATATTTTTAACACCCATTTCGTTTTGTAGGAATTCGATTACTTTTTTCGCTTCAGGTGTACCTTCTTTGTATTCAATACCTGCATAGATATCTTCCGTATTTTCGCGGAAAATAACCATATCACAATCTTCAGGACGTTTAACCGGTGAAGGAACACCTTCAAAGTAACGTACTGGACGTAGGCAAGTGTAAAGATCCAATTCTTGGCGAAGTGCAACGTTCAATGAACGGAAACCGCCACCGATTGGCGTAGTAAGTGGTCCTTTAATAGCGATCAAATACTCATCAATTGTGTCAAGTGTTGCTTGTGGAAGCCATTCGCCAGTTTCGTTGAATGCTTTTTCTCCTGCAAGAACTTCTTTCCACACAAGCTTTTTCTTACCATCGTAAGCTTTATCGACAGCTGCTTCAAGTACGCGTGATGCTGAATGCCAAATATCCGGACCAGTACCGTCACCGATAATAAAAGGAATTGTTGCGTGATCAGGAACGTTTAAAACACCATTAGTTACTGTAATTTTTCCACCGTTAGTCATAATTAATTTCCTCCCAAATTCAAAATCAGAGGGCCGGCATATATCTATGCTGCCCCATGTTTTATCGTTCTTATCGTTCTTATCGTTCTTTAATCGGAACGTATTTCTGCATGCCCGGCCCTGTATAATCTGCACGAGGACGGATCAATCGATTGTTCGCATATTGCTCACGGATATGTGCAATCCATCCCGAAATACGAGATACTGCAAAAATCGGCGTGAATAAATCATGATCGATGTCGAGTGAATGATAGACAGAAGCCGAATAGAAATCGACGTTTGGCGGCAAATTCTTTTCGCCAGTAACAATTTCTTCGATTTTATTGGACATATTGTACCATTTCTCTTCGCCGCGAAGTTCAGTCAAACGCTTAGACATTGCACGAAGATGTTTCGCACGTGGGTCGCCTTGGCGGTAGACACGGTGGCCGAAGCCCATGATTTTTTCTTTGTTATCTAATTTTGCACGGATATACGCTTCTACTTTGTCTTCAGAACCGATTTCCATCAGCATTTTCATTACTTGTTCGTTTGCACCACCGTGAAGTGGTCCTTTTAGTGCGCCAATCGCTGCTGTAACACCTGAATACATATCAGAAAGCGTTGCCACACAAACGCGCGCTGTGAATGTAGATGCATTTAGCTCATGGTCTGCATGAAGGACAAGTGCTTTGTCGAATGCTTCAATTGCAATTGCTTCAGGCTGTTTACCTGAAAGCATATATAGGAAGTTTTCAGCATAGCCTAGTTCAGCTTTTGGAGCAACTGGCTCAAGGCCTTTACGGATACGTGAGAATGAAGTAACGAGCGTAGCGATTTTTGCTTGAAGCTTAATCGCTTTTTCGTAATTTGCTTCATCAGACATATCTTCTGCTTTTTCATCGTATAGTCCAAGTAGAGATACTGCAGTACGCAGTGCCGCCATTGGGTGTACGTCTGCAATTGGATACGTTTTGAAATGATTAAGTACTTCTTGAGGAACAGACATATTCTCTGCAAGCTGTTTTTTCAGCTCTGCAAGCTCATCCTCTTTCGGCAGACGCTGGTGCCAAAGAAGATAAATAACTTCTTCAAAGCTGGCGTTATCTGCAAGATCATCAATATCATAGCCGACATATGTAAGTGTGTCATCAATAATAGAACTGATTGCTGACTGTGTCGCTACGACTCCTTCCAACCCTTTGGTTGACGTCATATAAATCGCTCCCTCTTTCAGTACAGCTGTCCAACCTATAAAAAAAAGAAAGAAGAACAGCTAGTCTGCTAATATTAATTCGCTACTTAAAACGCTTACAACGACCATTATAATCAATTTTGTCATCTTTGTGAATGGATACGCTTGTTTTTGTTTTTTGATTTATAAAAAGGGGGTCGGAAAATGCCAGAAAATCGGAACAAGCAACAAGCATTTCAATCAATTTTCATGAAATGGTTGCCTGCTGTTTTCGCGGGCATTATCCTGTTTACTGTTCCCCCGGCGGCAATCGCTGTCATCATTGCCTACTTCACTGCTCCTATCTTATCATCCGTCCGCACAATGACCAAGCTTCCACTTACAATTGCAACATTATTCGTCATGACACTTATGCTTTTTTTAATGAGCGCGTTCACTTTCATTGCAATTCACGGACTTATTGACACCGTTCCAACTGTCGAACGCCATATAGCCCCATTCACACAAAATACCGACATCCTAAGCAAACTATTCACTTTCCTAGAAGATAAAGTTGTGGAATATGGCCATGCGCTTCTAGAATACACCTTAACAATCATTAGTACCGTTTTTCAACAGCTCTTCAGTTTGTTCATTTTCCTCGTAGCTTACTTTTTTGCCTTACGGGAATCCGGAAAAAACCGCTATTGGTTTCTAGTCTATTTCCCGAGTGTCATACGCCAGCCTGCTAAAAGAATGTTTACAACATCCGGTAAACTTATTGGAACGTTTGTGTCAGTAGAAGCGCGCTTATTCTTCCTGACATTTTGTATTATCACAATAGGGTTCTTGCTTCTACGATTCGAGTCACCCATTGGCAACGCTTTTCTTATCTCACTAGCAGATAGCCTGCCATTCCTCGGAATCGGTCTGTTCCTTCTGCCAATGGCTGCCTTCTTTCTATACACAAACAATCTTTATATAGGAATCTCACTCATTTTACTTTATCTATTCACCATGATAACTAGACAAATGGCCGAATCCTATATGTGGGCATCCACTTTTCACCTAAAGCCAATTCATGCTTTCTTCATAACAGCTTCTTCCTTCTATCTATTTGGATTACCCGGTATTCTACTAACGCCATTCTTACTTTTTGCCGCACTGAAAGTAAGACAACACCCTTTATTTACCGGATAACAATTTGTCCTTTTTTCATTTTATTATAGATCCAATTCCGAATGAATGGTCTGATACTATTCCTAGGTCCTTTGAAGAGTAGTAATAAGCCGAATAGGTCAGTAATAAAACCGGGCATGATGAGCAAAATCCCCCCAAATAGAATACAAACACCATCAATAAGCGCATCTCCAGGTGTCTCCATAACTGTCATGCGCATTTTCAATTCAGTCCAAGCCTTCATCCCTTGGCGCTTAGCGAGGTACGCCCCCCCTATCCCCGTAATAAGAATGATAGCTATCGTAGGCAGAAGCCCCAGCGTCTTCCCTGAATATAGTAGTAGAGCAAGTTCAGCTGTTGGAACAACAATAAATGTGAGTACAATCCATTTCATGCTAAAATCCATCTCCTAAAAAAGGCTGCTTACCGAGCGTATCGGAAGCAGCCTTATCTTATTTATCCCGCATTAACGGGCAGTAAGACCCCCACTTCAAGTCTTCAAGGATACGGGAAGAATAAGTGGGGGATCAACTGCCCGTAAAAGCCCGAATGGTTAGGGCCAACGAGGAGGAATTGCAGTTCATTCCTCCCTGTTGGTTACTTAGGCTTTGCCACAGGACGTGGCGCACTTAGCCTAAGTTCTTTTAAACAATCAGCGGGGATGAAGAACCCCCACTCTGATTGAAGATTAACTTTATAGAACGCTCGCGCGCCCATTATAGATAACGCCAGATTCAGCATCCATCGTAATTTCCTTACCATGCTGAATCAGCTTGGTAGCGTCTTCAACACCGACAATAATCGGTATACCTAAACTGAGTCCAACAATTGCTCCATGACTTGTCAATCCGCCTTCTTCCGTAATGAGTCCTGCACATTTCTCGATGGCAGGCATCATATCACGATCAGATGCATTCGTTACAAGTATTGCTCCTTCTGTATCATATGCCAATGCTTCAGCAGCATTTTTAGCTACAACAGTTCGGCCAAAAGCTACATCTTTGCCTATCCCTTGTCCTCGTGCAAGCAAATCGCCGATAACATGAATTTTCATCAAGTTCGTCGTGCCCGCCTTACCAACTGGAACACCAGCCGTAATGATAACCACATCACCATGTCCTACATACTGATGTTTAACACTCTCTTCTACGGACTCTTGCAGGATTTCATCAATCGAAGAAACTTTTTTTCCAACAATCGGGTAGACGCCCCAAATGAGTGATAGTCTTCTTGAACAAGCTTCAGAAGATGTTACCGCAATAACCGGACAACCTGGGCGGTATTTGGCAATCATTTTAGCTGTATGGCCACTTTCTGTTGGAGCAAGGACGGCCTTCACTTTCAAGTTGATAGCCGTGTATGCCGCAGCTTGTCCAATCGCTTCAGTCATATTGCCGTGTTTTTCGCGGCGGCGTGTTGAAACGACAGAACGATAATCAATTGCTGCTTCTGTAGTCCGCGCAATACGATCCATCGTCTGAACTGATTCGATAGGATAAATTCCTGCTGCCGTCTCTCCTGACAGCATGATTGCATCACTACCGTCAAAAATAGCATTTGCAACATCGCTCGCTTCCGCACGTGTAGGACGCGGGTTTCGCTGCATCGAATCAAGCATTTGTGTTGCGGTAATAACTGGCTTACCCGCCTGGTTACACTTCTCAATCAATTTCTTCTGGACAAGTGGTACTTCTTCCGGTGGAATTTCTACTCCAAGATCACCACGAGCAACCATAAGACCGTCCGAAACATTCAAGATTTCATCGATGTTGTCGACGCCTTCTTGATTCTCTATCTTCGGAATGATTTGCAAGTTCGAGCCGTTGTTGTTCTCAAGAAGGGCTCGTATTTCCATAACATCGGAAGCCCGTCTTACGAATGAGGCAGCTATGAAGTCGACACCTTCTCTAATACCGAACAGGATATCTTCTGCATCCTTTTCCGTCATTCCAGGAAGTTGAACCGAAATCCCCGGTACGTTAACGCCCTTATTATTGCTTAATGGCCCTGAATTAACAATCAGTGTATGGATTAATCCTCGCACTTCATCTTTTCCAGTAACTTCCAATTGAATTAGACCATCATCTAAGAGAATGACAGAACCCTCGTATACATCTTCAATAAGTTTATCGTAACTTATTGAAAACACTTCATTATTTCCTTCAACTTGCGTCATAGAAATATCAATTTTTTGTCCTGTGACAAGTTCCAACTTTCCATTCTCCATGGAATGCGTCCGTATTTCAGGACCTTTCGTATCTAGCAGGATCCCAACAACTTTACCTTTTTCACGTGCGACTTTTCTAATGGAATCGATACGGGCTTTATGTTCTGCATGATTACCATGGGAAAAATTCAGCCTCGCTACATTCATACCAGCATCAATAAGCTGTTCCAATAATTCCGGTGATTCACTTGCAGGGCCAATCGTACATACTATTTTCGTTTTTCTCATCAACAATCGCCTCTTTTATTTTTTTTAAAAACCCAATCAATTGTGCCCAGATTTTGAATAATGATTGCTTAATTCAGTCGACGTTTGAATGCACTATGAATTCCAGACATTTGTTTGCTTTGTCTTTCCACGTATAAAGGTGGGAAACTTCTGCCGAATAAAGTTAAATTGACAATTCCTTGGATAGCTTATACATGTCCATATCCAAACCGCCTGATTGTTCGAAAACGTCTGCCAACTCATATTCTACCACCATATGATTTCGCATGCCAATTGCAATGCCGCTGCGTCCTTCTATCAATACTTCTACAGCTTTTGCTCCGTACTGACTCGCAATGACACGATCACGCGCAGAAGGAGAACCCCCTCGCTGAATATGTCCCAGGACTGATATACGTGTTTCAATACCAGCTTCACGCTTCAATATTTCGGCAAGCTCGGCAGCTGACATAACCCCTTCAGCTACAATAATGATGCTATGCTTTTTACCTCGTCCCGTCCCACTTTTTAGCCGTTCGATAATATTCGGTAGTTCATATTTTTCTTCTGGAACAAGAATCGTTTCAGCACCGCCGGCCAGTCCCGCCCATAAAGCAAGGTCTCCTGCATCGCGACCCATAACCTCAACGATGAATGTCCGTTCATGAGATGTAGCTGTATCGCGTATCTTATCGATGGCGTCAATGACTGTATTCAATGCCGTATCAAAACCGATTGTGAGTTCAGTGCCATTGATGTCATTATCTATTGTTGCTGGAACGCCGACACATGGTAGGCCGAGAGCTGTTAATTCAAGTGCACCTCTGAATGAACCATCACCGCCAATGACGACTAGCGCTTCAATGCCGTTTAACTTCAATTGCTTTAAGGCTTTTTCACGACCTTCCAGCGTTCGGAATTCAGCACTGCGGGCTGACCGTAATATCGTCCCACCCCGTTGAATGATATCCCCCACGGAGCCTAATTGTAGGAGTTCGATTTTCCCTTCGATTAATCCTTGGTAACCATTAAAAACACCTGCAACTTCAAGTCCTTCGTAAATTGCTTTCCGAACAACTGCCCGAACTGCAGCATTCATCCCTGGTGCGTCTCCCCCACTTGTCAACACGGCAATTTTCTTCATTGAAATCACTCCTATGTAGATTTAGTCTTTTTGTGAACACGAAAAAATGCGGTCACCCGCACCTTTCTTTTATTCAGAAAAAACGCCAATACAACGAAATTTATCATAACGATGGTCAACAAGACCTTTGCCATCCAGAGTTCCTAATTCATCTAACGAAGTTCGAATTGCATTCCCGATACTAATCGCCTGCGCTTTCGAGTCACGATGCGCACCACCCCGAACTTCAGGAATAATAGCATCGATAATACCCATTTCTTTCAAGTGTGGAGCAGTAATTTTCATAGCTTCGGCAGCTTGTTTGGCAAGACTTGAATCTTTCCAAAGAATGGTCGCGGCTCCTTCAGGTGAAATAACGGAGTAGGTTGAATGTTCAAGCATATGAATGTGATTCGCCACCCCAAGTGCCAGCGCCCCGCCACTTCCGCCTTCTCCGATGACGATAGAGATAACTGGAACAGTCAAGCCAGCCATTTCAACAAGATTTCGTGCAATCGCTTCGCTTTGTCCTCGCTCTTCAGCGGCCTTGCCAGGAAAAGCACCTTTTGTATCGATGAAACAAATGATTGGTCTGCCGAATTTTTCAGCTTGTTTCATAAGGCGCAATGCTTTCCTATACCCCTCAGGATGCGGCATTCCGAAATTCCGTTTGACATTCTCTTTTGTGTCTTTCCCACGCTGATGGCCGATAACTGTTATTGGAACGGATTCAAATGAAGCGATACCGCCAACAATTGCTGCGTCATCACCATATGCCCGGTCGCCGTGTAGTTGCATAAAATCTTCAAACAACATATTGATATAATCAATTGTAGTCGGGCGTTCCGGATGCCTCGCCACTTGAACACGGTCCCATGGTTCCATATTCTCGTAAATCTCTTCTTCCAAGTTCTTCAAACGCACTTTCAACGTTCCGATTTCATCTGAAAGGTCAACTGAGTTGTTTGCCGTGAACTCTTCAAGTTCCACGATTTTCTCGCGTAGCTTGACAATTGGCTCCTCGAATTTCAACGTCTTACTCATGTCAATTAGCTCCCTTCACGTGAAGTCGAACAATCTTAGATAAGGTTTCTTTCATATCAGCACGGTGAACGACTGCATCCAATTGGCCGTGATCCAGCAGGAATTCTGCAGTTTGGAAGTCTTCCGGTAATTTTTCCCTAACAGTTTGTTCGATAACGCGTCTACCCGCAAATCCGATAAGTGCTTTCGGCTCTGCGATATTAATATCGCCGACAGAAGCGAAACTTGCGGACACGCCGCCTGTCGTTGGGTACGTCATGACGGATATATATAACAATCCTTCACTGGCATGACGTGTTAGTGCGACACTCGTTTTCGCCATTTGCATGAGCGATAACACGCCTTCCTGCATACGTGCCCCGCCGCTCGCAGAAAAGATAATCATTGGAATACCTAGTGCAGTCGCTTTTTCGATTGCACGGGTAATCTTTTCACCCACAACTGATCCCATCGAACCCATTCGGAAATGGGCATCCATAATGGCTACAGCAATTTCCACTCCATCGATTTTACCTGTACCAGTAAGAACTGCCTCATTTAATCCCGTTTTTCTCGCATCTGACTCAACTTTTTCAGTATAAGCAGGGAAATTAAGCGGATTTTCCGTTTTCAAATGATCGTCAATTGATTTGAACGTCTCTTCATCAAACAAGCAAGCTACACGTTCAGCTGCTGTCATCTTAAAATGATGATCACATTTCGGGCAGACTTTCATTAGTTTGATTAAATCTTTTGTTAAAATAATATTTTTACATTCTGAACATTTCGTCATGATTCCTTCAGGTACGTCATTTTTAGCGTCAACGGAAGGTATTGTCGTCGTATGCTTTTTTCTATTTTTCATAAATAGATCGCGAATCATTTATTATTGTCCCCTCTTTCACTTTCAACTAGTTTAATCCATTCAGAATAGGCTTCCAACGTGGCAATTACATTGCCATTGCCCAAGTTTAGAAGCAACATTTTCACACTTTCATTTTCATCAATCTTTGTCATTTCACTGAATGGTACTTTACTATATTGTTTTAATAAAAACCAAATTTTAAGCGATAATCGATTTCCAGCCGCAACAATCATTTCACGGACAAGGTCCTCTCGTAAAATTTCCCCATCCTGATCAATTTTTTTTAACAAGCTATCCCATACTGGTAACGCCCGTAATGCACTGTCCTTACATATTGTAAGGATTGCCGCAGTTTCATGAATTCTTCTTGTTTCCTGTACATCGGTGACGGAATCTGGCTGTTGCATGATGAAAGCTGCAAGTACTTCAACAAGTTGATGCTTCCTGAAATCGACAAGGAACGTCCCTTCACCCCGCCGCGTTTCGATAAGTCCGAGCAGTTCCAAACTTCGTAACGCTTCACGAATCGTGGATCTCCCTGCCTGCAGACGCTCTGCCAATTCACGTTCGGAAGGCAGCTTTCCACCGGTTTCAATGCCTTCTTCTGTAATTATCGATCTAAGTTCACCGACAATATCTAGAAACATTTTCGACGATGGTTTTGGATTTTGCATGCGTGGACCCCTTTGGAAATATACATGATGAAAAGTGGTCTGACCACTCCTGTCTTAAGCATACAGAAAACGATGCTGAACGTAAAGTGAAAGGTGGAAATTGAACCGAACTGCAACACACGACACCTACATTTGCGCAACGGCACGTCTATTGATTATCCACCTTCCTAAATAAAGAAGCTGTAGACAAGCATACAAGTCTGCATTTGGACTTGTACATTTCCAGCCCGCTTTGGACGAGATGATCACAACACCTTTACCGTGGATTATATGTGGTTGGAAATAACATCGTCATTTCCAACCACATCTTTTTCGGTCATCCTGTTATGACTATCTCTCCGCCGCGTACCTACAATGTTCAAGTGATAGACGCAACTACTTTGGAAGATGATAGAATAACTACCTTTCTACAGGGGTTGCAAGTGCCCGAAGATGAAATTTCGGGCACTTCACCGCTTTTAATAAAGCATTCTTTGCTTATTTCAGCAAAGATAATACAAGTAACAGTGTGCGTTATAGGGAATATGACTTTGCCTTAAATTCGAAAAGAAAATGCTATAAAGAGGGAGTAAGCAGCCAAAATTGAATCTTTGGCTACTACTTTATGGATGGGAAAGTCGATATTCACCCGTTCCCAAAAGCTTTTGCACTTAGTGCACCTGTATCTTTGGAAAGCGACGGACGAACGGACACCATACGATTAACGACAAAGTCGCATTCCTACGCAGCAAGAAATCCCGATAATAGTGTAGTAATCGTTTAGTCCAAAGACATCCGAAAGCAAGCAGTCATTTACTGGTTAACTTTGGCTAATCAACACATGTTTTGCATTTATAAAAAGGCATGCCAGTTATATTGGCATGCCACTCAACTATTTTTCGTTTGTTGAACAAGTATTTGCGGCTTCCCTCTACGACGTTCAACAGTTCCTTCGACTTGAATTATCGCCATTTCTGTAAGCTGACTTTCTGAAATTAAATATTGTTTTGGGAATAATGTACAAGAAATTTGTCCCGTCTCATCCTGAAGCGTAACAAATGCCATCGACTCCCCTTTTTTCGTTCTTATTCGTTTAATCTCGGTAATAAGACCCGCTATTTTCACATACGCTCGGTCTGGAATTGTGTCAATTGAAGTAATGGTATGGAATCCTCCGCCTGCTTCTTTTTTCACTTCTGCCGCAGGGTGTTCTGAAAGATAGAAACCAAGCACCTCTCTTTCATATTCAAGAAGTGTCATGCGCGGCAGTGTACCACCCGGAGAATATTTCGGGCTGGCCACCGAACGAAGTATTTCACTCAATAAATCATCGCCATCATCAGGGCGGATGAATAATGCATGGGATATTGCTGCGTCAATTGAAGCGAGTAAAATAGCCCTTGATTCTCCGAACTCATCTAACGCCCCTGCTTTTACAAGCGGTCGAATAGCCTTCTCAGTGAACACATCCCCACCGACTGATGCTGCCATATCAAATAATGTTTTCCAATTGCCTCCAGACTTCCTTGCACGCTTTATAGCATCGTAAAATGTAGGCGTCACACCTTTAATAGCACCAAGTCCAATCCGGATTGAACCCTTTTCAACCGTATACATATATTTACTATGCTTAATAGATGGCGGTAAAATCTTAACACCCATCGCCTCAGATTCGCGCATCAACTCCATCGCCTTGTCATTATTCCCAGTCATTGACGATAGGAGTGCAGCGTAAAAATAAGCGGGTTCATTCGCTTTCAAATAAGCAAGTCTGTACGAGATAAGAGAGTAGGCCACAGCATGACTTTTCGGAAATCCATAGTCTGCAAACTTTACAATAAGATCGTAGATTGCAATAGCTGCATTTTCTGGAAAATCATTTTCGAACGCTTTTTGTGTGAAACGAATTCGTTCCTTTTCAAGATTCTCCCGATTTTTCTTACTGACGGCACGCCTTAACAGATCCGCTTCACCCATCGTAAATCCCGCCACGCGGACTGCAATTTCCATAATTTGTTCTTGGTAGACGATGACCCCATAAGTTTCTTTCAAAACAGGTTCAAGTTGCGGATGAATATACGTTATTTTTTCATTATCATTTTTGCGCCGGCTATATAATGGGATATTGTCCATTGGTCCCGGTCGATATAGTGCATTAATGGCAAAAATATCTTCGAATTTATTCGGTCGAATCAAACGAAGAGCATCTCTCATTCCATCGGATTCAAACTGAAAGACACCTGTCATATCTCCCGCTCTAAAAAGCTCAAATGTTTTTTCGTCATTTAGGGGAATCTTTTCAAAATCCAAACGAATTCCCCTATCGTAGGCAATCATTGACCTGATACGGTCTAATAAAGTTAAATTACGCAGACCTAAGAAGTCCATCTTTAATAAGCCTTGTTCTTCAACATCCCCCATCGGCCATTGGGTAAGGTAAATTCCATCCGCACCACTTTGAAGCGGTACCACTTCAACAAGCGGGACAGGAGATAAAATCACACCAGCAGCATGCGTTGATGCGTTACGGGGCAATCCTTCAAGACGAATCGCTGCTTTCAACCAATCACTTCGTATCGAGTCAATTGCAATCCAATCTTGCAGTGCCTTCGATTCTGCAACCGCCGCTTCAAGCGTAATTCTATTTCTATTTGGTATTTCCTTTGATAAATAAGCCATTTCTTCATTTGAAAAATCAAACACACGTGCCACATTTCGGGCGACTGATCTGGCGGAAAGCGTACCAAACGTAATGATTTGTGCGACATTTGTCTTCCCGTATTTCTGTGCAACATAGTCAATTACTTCCGCACGCCGATTATCTGCAAAATCGATATCAATGTCCGGCATTGTTACACGGCCCGGATTAAGAAATCGTTCAAATATAAGCCCATATTTAATCGGATCAACATCTGTGATGCCAAGCGCATAAGCAACAAGCGATCCGGCCGAAGACCCCCGCCCTGGACCTGTCAAGATAGCCTTTTCTTTGGCGTAACGCATAAAATCTTCGACAATTAGGAAGTAATCAGCAAAGCCCATTTCACTAATTACACTAATTTCATAACGGAGACGTTCTTCATATACCTCGTCCACTTTGCCTAGTCGTTTCTGCAAACCCTTCACGCCATTTTTCTCCAACAAAGTTGTTGAGGTTTCACCCTCGGGAACTGAAAACACAGGCATAAGCGATTGACTTGGAGGCAATGCTGCATCACAAGACAAGAGCATATCTGACGTGTTCGTAAGCCACTTAGGCCTGTCTGAGAACCATTCAGCAAGCTCATTTTCTTCAGGTAGATATGCCGCCTTTTGTTGATTTTCAGGCTTAGCCGGGTCATTCAGCTTGAATCCTGTCCGAATCGCCTCTGCAACTTCATAAGCGAATGCATCTTCCTTGTCGGTGTACCGGCTTTCATAGACCGCAGCGATAGGCGTACTAGTACTCTCAGCAATTTTTTCAATTAATTCTTCGTCGGGATGTCTGACACCTCCTGCCCTAGCGACACCAATGATTATCGATGACTTGTCACAATCCTTTATGACATGCTGGAACACTTCCTCATTGCCTGATAAGGCTACTCCCCATGATACATCCGTCAATGGGCAAACGACGATACAACCTTTACTATATGCTTTCAACCACTGCAGCGGCAGCGTTTCAGAATCTCTTACAGAAACAGCGCTACTCATTTTCAGCAAGTTTCGATAGCCTTCATCATCTTTTGCATAGACATAAAGAAGGACAACTTCCCCTTCTCCAATTTCTAAAAAGATGGATAACCCGATAACTGGTCGAATTTCGTATTTTTCCATCACTTTATAGAATGACCGAATGCCGTACAATTTCGAGTTAACAATTGCAACGGCTTTAGCCCCTCTCCTTTTCAGAAGCGGGGCTAAGTAATCAAGTTTATTAATGCCACGCAAAAGATCAGCGCCAGTTACTACTTGCGGATAGACAAGTGTCAATGCAATCCCTCCGCCTGTTTTTTATACACACAATTTTTTTAACTTCGCAATGACTTCGTCTACTTCTTCCCACGAGTGGACAGAAGCACCAGAAGCAAGAGGGTGTCCACCGCCGCCGTACTCAGCAGCCAAAGTATTGATGACGGGACCTTTCGAGCGCAGTCGAACGCGAATTTGATCCTCTTCCTCTATGAATATGATCCATGCGACAATCCCTTGTACGTCACCTAACGCCCCAACAAGCTGAGATGTATCAGATGCAGTTACCCCAAATTGTTCAAGTGTCGCTTTGTCTATTTTAACAAATGCCGCTCCATTTTCGTCCATGGTGAAGTTTTGGTACATATATCCTTTTAGATGTAGCAATTCCCGCTTGACCTCGTACATTCCCGCAAATAATTCCGGTCGATCAAAATCAAATTTGATAAGCTCACTTACCGCTTCAAAAGTAGTAGTTGTTGTACTTGGAAACAGAAAACGTCCTGTATCTCCGACAATTCCCGCAAATAGCAGTCTAGCCGCATCAGTAGTCATTTTCCATCCATAAGACTGTTTGCCTTCTTCATACAACGAGTAAATCATTTCAGATGTCGAGCTTGCGGAGGTGTTAACCCATTTGATATCACCGTAAGGATCAGCATCGGGATGATGATCAATCTTCATAAGTACAGCACCTTCTGTATAATACTCACTGTCAATTCGCCCCGTGTTTCCTGTATCAGTAACAATCACAAGAGCGCCTTCATAAAACGATCGCTCGACGTGATCTTGTTGCGCTAGATAGGTAAGTGATTCTTCGTGTTGGCCCACTGCAAACACTTGCTTATTAGGATAGTTTGCTTTTATCAATTCTTTCAATCCTGATTGTGATCCGTACGCATCAGGATCTGGTCTCACATGACGATGAATAATGATTTTATCGTACTTTTCAATTGTGTCGATGATTTGTCTTTTCATATCCGATTCCCCCAAGCTTCGATATATTCAGTTCGCATTCTGCTCCAAAAGCCGCTACAATGTAAGAAGTTTGTATGTAATGGAGGGCTTTCATGTTAACGATAAATTTCATTTTCGTATTTTTCATCATTGCTTCTGCGGTCTTCTATTTTTACTTTAAGACTCGGCAGTTCCGCACAAGATCACTATTTCCTATTCGCAAGAAAATGTATGCCAGTATGTCTGGTTCCTCTCTCGGCGGTTTGCTGTTGTTTTTCGGAATCAATCAGCTGATGCTTTTTGACGGTATCACAACATATATTATTGCTGCCTTATTTATCCTATTCGGAGCTTATGTAGGCATTTTTAATTTCAAGGCCTACAAACATTACAGAAGCTTTGTAGATGAAGAAACAAAGTTGAACGACAACTGATGCGCAAATGTGCATCAGTTTTTCCGTCTAGGCTACATGCGTCAGGTTGTTGCGTTTTTGACTGCGTTCTTTAATTATCGTTCAAACAGTTGATACATAATCATGGCCTTTGCAACTAGGTCTCCTTCAGTTAGTATATCGAAATCGACTTTTACAAACCTTCTACTCATATGTAATATCTTTGGAATAACGACAACTACGCTTCCGAGTTCAACATTCTTAATAAAATACAGCGACATATTTTCCGGGACACTTTCCCCGCGTTTCCGCATTTTGATGGCTCTATTACCCGCTTCAGTCAAAAGGGTGGTCAATGCTCCGTATGACAAAGAACCAAACTGATTCGTCATTTGCGGGATGACTGTAAATTCAACAGTATGCGGTTGTTCAGGAATGGTTTTCATCTGATTTTTAACAATATCATCAATTGTTTCACCCTGTTGAGGTTGACGCTGGGTCATTTGAAGCGCCTTCAAGACATCTTGACGACTAATAATTCCAGCAAGCAGTCCCGCATCCGATACAACCGGTAACAAATCAATACCTTCCCAAATCATACTATGCCCAGCCGAAGCAACAGATGTTTTTCCCGTAACTGTTATTGGATGACGTGTCATTACTTTTTCAATCAATTCATCATCCTTTTTACCAATTGCATCACGTGAAGTAATTACACCAACAAGCTTCCCCCTTTTCTCAACAACTGGATAACCAGTATGAGATGTCCTATCATTTACCTCATGAAAATGAGTGACCTGATCCTTTGCTGAAAGTGTAATTGTGTCAGCAAGGGGTGTCAAAATATCTTCCACAAGCAAAATTTCTTTTTCAATCAACTGATCATAGATTGCCCTATTCAACATCGTTGCAACGGTAAATGTGTCATAACTCGTCGAAATAACTGGTAGTTCCAATTCATCCGCTAACTTTTTCACTTCATCGGATGCGTCAAATCCTCCAGTGACTAGCACTGCAGCACCTGCAAGAAGCGCCGTTTCATGCGCTTTCAATCTATTTCCGACAATCAAAAGACTTCCCGCGTCAATATAGCGCATCATGTCATCTAATTGCATTGCACCTATAACGAATTTCGTCAACGTCTTATGTAATCCCCCACGGCCACCAATCACTAGCCCGTCGACAATGTTAAGCACTTCTGCAAATGTGAGACGTTCAATATTCTCTTTCTTTTTCTTTTCAATTCGGATTGTGCCTACCCGTTCAATCGTATTGACGAGTTTCTGATTTTCCGCCTCTTTGATGGCACGGTAAGCAGTCCCTTCGCTGACAGACAGCGCCTTTGCTACTTGGCGGACCGAAATTTTCTCACCGACTGCTAGCCCATCGATATAACGGAGTATCAATTCATGTTTTGTCGCCATGTCTTCACCTTTTCTCTATCATGACCTTAAGGACATTCTACCACAAAAAACTTAAGAGAAGGGCTAACCGAGCGCCTGAATGCAATAGATGAGATCTTTCAAAAGAACTTTCGTATAGCACTTTTATAATTCGAAAGTTTCCCCCGTCTCCATTATTTTCACTTCATATCCTTCCACGAGTGCTTTGAATGTTTCGGGGTCCTGCTCAATTGGTGGGAATGTATTGAAATGGATTGGGACAGCAAGTTTCGGATTGAGCAACCCGACTGCGTATGCAGCATCTACGGGGCCCATCGTAAAATTATCACCGATTGGAACAAATGCGACATCGATTGAGTGACGTTTACCAATCATCTCCATATCACCGAAAATAGCTGTGTCGCCAGCATGATAAATTGTTTTGTCTTCCGCCATTACTAAAATACCCGCGGGCATACCCGTATAAATGATTTCATTGGTCTCGGTCGTGTATGAGGAACTATGAAACGCTTGCGTATATTTCACTGTACCGAATTCAAATTCGCAGGCACCTCCAATATTCATACCATGTGTTCGGATTCCCTGCCACCCCAAATAAACGGCAAGCTCATTTGGGGCTACGACTAGTGCATCGCTTGCCTTTGCAATTGCCACCGTATCCCCGACATGATCATTATGCCCATGCGTCAGTAAAATAATATCCGGTTTTTCATTTCCAACTTCAAGATCCGTCAGCTTATTTCCCGTTATGAACGGGTCAATGAGAATTGTGTAGTCACCTGTTTTTATTTTCACAATCGAGTGACCGTGGTATGAAATTTGCATTTGAAAATCTCCTCCATTTTTTATCTTCATAAAGACAAATTTCGATATACAACCCAAAAACCCTCTTTTTTGTTATAATGGTTGCAGTTACATAGGAGGTTATTAAATTGGGTAAAGTTAAAGAAATTCAACAGTTTTTACAGAAAGAAAATCTTGACGCAGCATTTATAACTACACCAGATAACGTATTTTACGTTTCGGGATTCCACAGCGACCCGCATGAACGTCTTCTTGGCGTAATGGTATTTAAAGATGCAGAACCATTTGTGATTTGTCCCTTGATGGAAGTACCTGACGTAAAAGCAGCTGGTTGGTCATTTGATGCAGTTGGACACGAAGATACGGATGATGCTTGGGATATCGTAATGGAGGCTGTCCGTAAACGTGGAGGGCTTCCTACTTCAATCGCAATTGAGAAATCTCATTTGACAGTGGAGCGTTTAGAACGGATGGACCAACTGTTTGCAGGCGCTACATTCGTTCGCCTTGACGAACAGCTAAACGGCATGCGTAACATCAAAAGCGAAGATGAACTTACTAATTTACGTAAAGCCGCTGAACTGGCTGATTACGCGATTGAAGTTGGTTGCAGGGAAATCGCTGAAGGAAAAACTGAACTTGAGATTCTTATGGCAATTGAGTTTGAAATGAAGAAAAAAGGCGTTCAGAAAATGGCGTTCGATACGATGGTTCTTTCTGGTCCGAAAACAGCATCTCCACACGGTACACCAGGAGATCGTAAAATCCAAAAAGGCGATTTTATCCTCTTTGACCTAGGCGTTGTTTATAATGGCTACTGTTCAGATATTACACGCACAGTCGCGTTCGGTGAACCTACGGATGCAATGCGCGAAATTTATGAAACGGTAAGAAAAGCGGAACAGGCTGCTGTTGATTTGGTCCGTCCCGGCGTCAAAGCTATGGAAATTGATAAAGCTGCGCGTGATGTGATTGATCAAGCGGGTTACGGTGAATACTTCACGCACCGTATCGGTCACGGACTTGGAATTTCGGTTCACGAGTTCCCATCCATGACTGGTACAAATGAATTTGCTCTTGTGGAAGGTATGGTCTTCACAATCGAGCCAGGTATTTATAATCCTGCAGTCACGGGTGTACGGATTGAAGATGATGTTGTCGTTACAGCTAATGGCGTCGAAGTATTAACGAAATTCCCTAAAGAATTGCAGATTATTCAACCGTAATCAAAAAGGCTGCCCACACTTTCACAAGTGTGGGCAGCCTTTTTAGATCAATTACGCCTCGACTTAATTTGAATCGGCAGGAACTTCTGCCGATTTAAGTTAAATTATTGATTCAATAGCGTTTCCGCAGACACATACTCAATACCTTGAGCATCTGCTACAGCTTTATATGTAACATGCCCTTCCATTGTGTTAATACCTTTTTGAAGAGGAACGTTGTCCAGACAAGCTTTTTTGTAGCCTTTGTTCGCAATTTGAAGTGCATAAGGAACTGTTACATTCGTTAATGCAGTTGTTGAAGTTTGCGGAACTGCACCTGGCATATTCGCTACCGCGTAGTGAACTACACCATGTTTCACATAAGTTGGCTCATCGTGAGTCGTTACACGATCCGATGTTGCAAAAATACCACCTTGATCGATTGCGATGTCTACAAGAACAGATCCTGGTTTCATCGATTTAACCATATCTTCTGAAACAAGTTTAGGTGCTCTCGCTCCAGGGATCAAAACAGCCCCGATAACAAGATCCGCTTCTTTAACAGATTCAGCAATATTGAATGGATTTGAAACAAGTGTTTGAATATCATTGCCGAAAATTTCGTCTAATTGACGCAGACGATCGACTGACAAGTCAAGAACAGTTACTTTCGCACCCATTCCAACTGCTATGCGTGCAGCATTTGTTCCAGCTTGCCCACCGCCGATAACAGTAACGTGACCGCGTGAAACGCCCGGTACGCCGCTCAATAGAATACCTTTACCACCATTTGTTTGTTGTAAATATTGTGCACCAATTTGTGTAGCCATACGTCCCGCAACTTCACTCATAGGAGCAAGAAGAGGCAATGAGTTATTTGGAAGTTGTACAGTTTCGTAAGCAATCCCTACAACTTTTTTGTCAAGAAGTGCTTTTGTTAATTCTACTTCAGGTGCAAGGTGCAAATAAGTGAACAAGATTAGCCCTTCACTGAAATAGCCGTATTCAGAAGCAACTGGTTCTTTTACTTTCATAACCATATTCACATTCCATGCTTCTACTGCAGTTTCAACGATTTTAGCGCCAGCTTCAGTGTAATCCTCGTCCGTAAAACTTGAACCTAGACCCGCACCTTTTTCAATGATAACCTCATGACCTGCCGACTTTAAGTTGAAAACGCCTGCAGGTGTCATAGCGACACGGTTTTCGTTGTTTTTCACTTCTTTTGGGACACCAATAATCATTGCAATTCCTCCTAAAGTTAACGTTTAGTTAGTTGGCCATTTCATAAGCTTTCATCCGGACCAATCTATTTTTAATATTATCAGATAGTAAGGATTAATGCTGTACTTTATCAATTCGTGAAATATTCTGCCCATTGCAAGTCTTATTATTTAACGATTTCAGCAAACTCAAACTCCAAACTGTAACAATTTTGTCGGAACTTGAATTATTCATCGTTTTCTTTTTCATTTTAAAAGGTTTTCCTCCCTTTCTATAGAAGTAAGTAAGTATACCAATCTAAGGATGGAGTGAGTTAAATGACATTAGTATACAAACAAATTCTTGTTGCTGTCGACGGATCAAAAGAATCAGAGTGGGCTTTCAAAAAAGCGGTGGCAATTGCAGATAGAAACGAAGCTACATTAAATTTGATTAATATCATCGATACACGCTCATATGCTGCGGTCGAAGCTTATGATCGATCGATTGCGGAGAGAGCACAGAAGTTCGCAGAAGAGTTGTTGAACAACTATAAATTGGAAGCCGAAAAAGCTGGCTTGCAGCATGTTAATGTCATGGTAGAATACGGGTCACCAAAAACAATGATCTCTAAAGACATTTCAAAAAAACTACAAGCAGACCTTATCATTTGTGGGGCAACGGGATTGAACGCGGTCGAACGTTTCCTAATCGGTAGTGTATCCGAAAACATCGTCCGTTCTGCAAAATGTGACGTACTCGTCATACGTACACCAGAAGCATTATAAAAAAAAAAGCACAAGCATTGAAAGGCCTGTAGGAAAAGGCGCTCCTAGCCATTACCTGCAGGACAGAAGCAACTCAAGGGGCCATCCGTTGGAGTCTAGACGTGAAATCCCTATGTTACAACTTATCCACAGTACGATATTTATAGTCTCCTGGTAACAATAAAAGAGTTGCCCATTATTTCCTGGGCAACTCTTTTATTATCAAACACCTATTGGATGATTTACAACTTCGCAACACGCATCGTATCACGCGCAATCATAACTTCTTCATTGGTTGGAATCACTAACACCTTAACTGAAGAGTACGGGAAACTGATATGCAATTCCTTGCCTTTAATAGTATTCAAATCTGGGTCAATGTAAACCCCCATAAATTCAAGACCTTCCAACACTTTTTTACGAATGACATCACTATTTTCACCGATTCCAGCTGTAAAGATAATCGCATCCACTCCACCCATCCTCGCCGCATACGAACCAATGTATTTATGTATTCGATCTGCAAAAACGTCTAGAGCCAATTGTGCACGCGTATTCCCTTTTAAAGCTTCGATTTCAATATCACGTAAATCGCTTGAAAACCCTGAAATAGCTAGCATTCCTGATTGTTTATTCAAAACATCCAGGACTTCTTCGACCGTCTTTCCCGTCTGCTCCATAATATACGGGATGAGTGCCGGATCAATATTTCCTGAACGCGTTCCCATCGTCACTCCAGCAAGTGGCGTAAAACCCATCGATGTATCTAGAGATTTCCCACCTTCAACAGCCGCAATACTCGCACCATTTCCCAAATGACAGGAAATAAGACGCGTACCTTCAAGTGGACGATTTAATAATTCCGCAGCACGTTCTGTTACATACTTATGGCTTGTGCCATGGAAACCGTATTTCCGAATTCCATATTTCTCATAATACTCGTAAGGTAACGGATAGAGAAAAGAACTTTCAGGCATCGTCTGATGGAATGCCGTGTCAAAAACCGCAATAGCGGGCACATTGGGCAATGCTTTTCTAAATTCATTAATGCCAACTATATTTGCCGGATTATGAAGCGGCGCAAGGTTTGATAGTCCCTCAAGGGTTGCGATTATATCATCACTAATGAGTACGGCATCACTGAAAACCTCGCCGCCATGAACAACACGGTGACCGATTCCATCAATTTCATCGAATGAACGTACGACCCCTTCACTGATCAGCATTTTAAGAACCAAAGATACAGCCTCGGTATGATTCTGGATATCTTGATTCTTTTCCACTCTGCCTTGTTCGAATTTCATAATGAAAACCGATTCCGACAGACCAATTCGATCAATTTGACCTTTTGCCGTTACGTGCTCTTCTGGCATCTGGAGAAGTTGAAACTTCAAGGACGAACTTCCAGCGTTTATCGCTAAAATGTTCCGCATATAAAGCTCCCCTTTTAAAATTATTTCTTAACTAGTTACTTTAGCTTTTACCTATATATTGAACAAATAAATATCTATATTAACTAAGTGAAGACGCCTTAAAAGGTGTAGCCGAAGCCCTAAGACTGATAGTGTAGTGGTCAGGCTTAGGGCGGGAGGCATCCCCTAGCGCCGCAGCGAATTCAACGGAACTTTTTATTCAGTAGCCCAAATATCAATTTTCTGAAGAAACAGTGCCATGGCATGTTTATCAGTCATATTCGGAACTTTAGCAAGGAGGACATCATGTGACACTTTTGCTTCAGGTAAAGGTTTTTGTAAGATTAGTATACTTTTTGCATGTGCCACATTTTTAAATAGCGAATCAGGCAACTGAATAATTGCACGGATATTCGTTTGTTTTTTCAAATAGGGATGCAATGTAGGCGATTGATCGGACTCAAACAAATTGGCGGGTATGATGAATACGCCGTGGCCACCCGGTTTCGTATGCTTCATTGATTGTTCAATGAACAGATGATGTGCATAAGCATGTCCTTCTGCAGGCATCAATTCATAATTGAGCGCATTTTCATCATCAGGATAAAATCCGACAGGCAAATCGCTTATAGTGATGTCTACCGGATCTACAAATAACGGCCGCAATGCATCCTGAACATAAAATGTGACAGGATGTTCAAGCAATTCCGCAGTGACAGCAGACAATCTGACTAATAAATCATCAATTTCAATTGCTGTTGCAGTGACATCGTTTTCAATTGAGTTCATGACCGTATAGAGGAGATTTCCTGTACCAGCTGCAGGGTCTAGAAGTGTAATGCCTTGTTCACCTGTCGCCAATTTGCCAGCAATATGTCCAATGAGCATTCCGATTGAGTCTGGAGTCATCTGGTGGTTAGGCTGTACATTTTGCTTCATCCCCTTCAGGACTGCAAGCTGGATACCTCTGCGAATATCCTCTTTAGTTACTGTTTCTGATACCATAGGTTGCGATTCTCCAGAAAGCCACTTTTGACAAATGTCAATGATTGCTTCCAAGTAAAGTGCCTCTTTCGATTCCGCATATGTGTCGATAAATGTAAATATCTTTTCTGTATTTGTTGTCATTTAGTTATCCCTCAACTCACAAAACCCACCCGTCTCCGAGTGGGTTTTCATTAGTATTTTTTAGTTATTTCGTTAATTCTTTTACGGCTAAAATTGCTTTTTCATAGTCAGGATGGTCTGTGCCTTCACCGACATATTCAACATAAGTCACTTTATCATCTTTATCTATAACAAATATGGAGCGAGCAAGCAAACGAAGTTCTTTGATAACAACGCCATACGCTTCTCCAAATGATAAATCGCGATGATCGGATAATGTCTGTAGATTCGCAATACCTTCAGCAGCACACCATCTCGCTTGTGCAAAAGGAAGATCGGCAGAAATCGTCAACACTTGAACGTCATCTCCAAGGGTAGAAGCTTCCTCGTTAAATTTACGCGTCTGCGTTGAACAAACACCTGTATCAATTGAAGGAATAACACTGATTAACCTGATTTTCCCTTTCGAATCGGCAAGTGTCACCGGACTCAAATCATTCGCAAGCACTGTAAAATCTTGCGCAGTATCACCTACTGCAACTTCTTTTCCAAGCAATGTAACGGGATTGTTCTTGAATGTAACGTTAGCCATTAAGACGCCTCCTCTTCTAAATCTATCTTACTAAATGATAGTACCCTCTTGCAACTGTTGTCCCTTAATCCGTTTACGGTAATCTACACGCATCTCTTTTTCATAAGAATGCTCATGTTCGACAACTGTATCAGCGAATAAGTCATGCAATGCTTCCTTTCTAGGCATGAATAGGACTAGCAGATAAGGGAGGACCAACATTTTCGATATGAATCTCCCGATAACTTCACGGAATATGACAGACCCCCACGTAAGCTTGCCCCCGTCTTTAGCCGCGACTCTTATACCCATAATCATCTTCCCTACTGTCTGCTGTAAATATTTCGTCATTAGCGTGAAATAAAGCAATAGCAAGATAAGAATTGTGACTTTATAGCTGCTGAACAAGAAGAATGGCGGATTAGTAATCTCCCAACCTGCAACTCGAAATATTGGCTTAATGATAATCCCACTTATTGCTGATAAAACAAGAAGATCGATTGCATATGCCCATAGTCGCGTCCAGAAACCCGCATACTTCGCCCGATAATGCTCCGCTTGAATAGTCTCGTAATCTGGAACAGGCGTCGCAGCTGTGGAATTCCCCGTCAGATTCGGTTGTTGTTCAATATGTTCCGACATACGCTTGCCCTCCTTATTTTTCACCATACAAATACATCATCCGTGGTGCATTGTAATCGTTTAATAACTTGCCTATCAGTTCAGACTCAATAGTACTGCCAAACATATTTCCTGCCTTCACGCCGAGCATTGAAGTCCAGCTATCAAGGGATGTATACTCAAAGACAGTGGCATCTTGTAGATTATAATCTTCTTTCATCGCAGCAATAACATCGCTTGCCTTGCCATATTCATCTGCGAGTCCAGCTTCAATTGCCTGGCGTCCGTTCATGATACGGCCATCAGCCACTTTTTTCACTTCAGCTTCTGTCATGCCGCGACCCTCTTCGATAATATCAACAAAACGCTCGTAGGAATCATTTATCATTTCTTGAAGCATAACGCGTTCTTCGTCTTTCATCTCACGCGATCCACTCATTATATCTTTGTAAGGACCTGTCTTGATCGTGTTGAAATCAATTCCGTATTTCTCGGCAAGTTTCGCGTAGTTAACACTTTCCATTATGACACCAATTGAACCTGTAATCGTTTCATGATTAACAAATATCTTCTCAGCTGGTGCTGACACATAATAACCGCCTGAAGCAGCCATTCCACCCATCGAAACATACAGCGGAATTTCTCTTTCTACTTGAATCATGCGAAGGGCATCATAAATATCCGCTGATTCAACAACTCCACCACCAGGTGAATTCACCTCAAGAACTACGCCTTTCACAGTAGTGTCCTCAAGAATCTCTGATAGCTGATTCATGAAATATTGATGATTATAGCCCCCAGATTGGAAAAGGGATGATGTATTCCCCAAATCCTGAATAACGCCATTTAGCGAAAGAACGGCGATTTTCTCCTTACCGTTTCCTTCCTCAATAACCGTCTCCTTATACCCTGAAGATGACGTCGCCATCATTTCGTCGAAGAAGCCGTTGAAGTCTCTCGTAAATATGTACGATAGCGAATTGATGCCTACAGAAACAAAAATAAGTACTGTAGCGACGATGATTGCAATCCATCGTTTCATTGTCATTTCAATTTCCTCCTTTTTTCATTCCACTAACTTATACGTTCTGATACACCAAAATGTTTCACTCCATGGTAAAATCAGTATAACTTATTCAGAGGGGGCTTTGTGTAATGACAGATCGAATGAATATTTTTATTTACAGCAAACATGATGAAGATTCACTTGATAAAAAATCCAAAGTGGCAGATGCGTTAATCCATGAGGGTTTTACAATGACCGACAACGATAAAGATGCGAATATTATCATCAGCATTGGTAGCGATGGTTCGTTTTTACAGGCTGTTCGAAAGACCGGTTTCCGACAGGACTGTTTATATGCGGGCATTTCTTTAACAGGTAAACCCGGACTTTACTGTGATTTCCATTATAATAATCTTTTCGAAATGACGCAGACCATTCGTAAAGCTGGCCTTGAAGTGAGAAAGTATCCACTTATCGAAGTAAAGATTGATAATCACCAACCATTCTATTGCCTAAATGAATTCAGTATTCGTTCGAATATTATTCGGACATTCGTACTGGATGTCATTATTGACGATAAATTGTTCGAAACTTTCCTCGGAGATGGTCTTATAATTTCGACACCGACTGGCAGTACTGCTTACAATAAATCAGTCAATGGAGCTGTCGTTGATCCATTACTTCGGTGTTTCCAAGTGACTGAACTTGCTTCCGTAAACAATAATAAATATAGAACACTTGGCTCGTCCTTCATCATGAGTGGCGAACGTAAATTCCAACTAAAGGTTCATCAGGACGGGAACGTTTTCCCTTTAGTTGCCGCTGACAATGAAGCGCTTGGGATTCGCCAGGTTGAAAGCGTGGAAATCAGATTAAGCGATAAAACTGTGAGAACGGTAAAACTTAAAAACAACTCCTTCTGGGAGAAAGTACAGCGAATTTATTTATAAAAAGGGGTAGAATGAGAATCAGTATTAATTTATGGTCCTTTATACTTTCATTACTTTGTATCCCTTTATTTTTCATCGCAACATCGTCTGCTACCTTTTTTAATTTCCCCGCCAAAATCATAGGGCTATACCCAATAGAAATTGTCTTAGGCATATCGGTGATAGCTTTTTTTCTAGGAGTTTTTGGGTTAAAGGATGTAAGGGAATGGAAAGCAATGGCTAGAAGTATATTTACTATAACTTCCACAACAGTTTTTTCAGTGATGTTAATTATCATTATATTCATTGGCAGATTGCTTGGTTAACCTTCTAAATAGATTCAAAAATAGAAAGCATCGGTGCTAACCGCTGCTTTCTATTTTCCCTCCCAAAAGGAAGTCGTTATATTTTTAGTTGGTTCTTCTTCATTTTCATCACTTCCATTACTTTAGAGACCGTGAAGAGTAGCAATGCTGACCAAATGAACGCGAATGACAATAATTCAATTCCCCCAAACGTTTCTTTATAAACGACAACTCCGAGAAACAGCATCATCGTTGGGGCTATGTATTGAAGAAAGCCTGCCATATACAACGGTATTCTTTGTACGCCTTTTGCGTACATAATAAGAGGCAGAGCTGTTGCTGCACCTGTTAGGACAAGTAAAATATCCGTCTTGATATCAAAATGTAAGAATACTGCATTGCCATCCATGAATAGCCACACATAATAGATGATAGCGAACGGCACAATGAAGAACGTTTCAATCGTCAACCCACGCAGTGCATCTAGCTTAATTTGCTTCTTGATAAGACCGTAGACAGCAAACGTTATGGCCAGTGTAAATGACAACCAAGGAAAACTACCGTATGAAACCGTCAAGATTGTGACTCCAGTTGCCGCCAATAAAAAAGCAACCTGTTGTGCTCTTGATAGCTTTTCTTTTAAGAAAAATATGCCAAGTAGGACCGATATTAGCGGATTGATATAATAACCAAGGCTTGATTGAACGATATAATTATGATTCACAGCCCAAATGTAGACAAACCAGTTCGTCGAAACAAGTGCTGAAGCCGCGAACAAAGCCCAAAAGTCTTTTTGCGATGCCCACAGTGTTTTTATGTCATCCTTAAGATGACGCCCATTCTTCATAAGTAGAACCACTACTAGCGTCAGAACAAATGCCCATACGATGCGACTCACTAATATTTCTGCACTCGCGACATGCTCAAGACTTTTCCAATAAATCGGCATAACTCCCCAAATAAGATACGAACCGACTGCCCAAAGGACACCGCTTTTTTCTGTTTGCATCACGACGCCCCCATATACTTTGATTACCGAAATAATAACTTAAGTATAGACCCATTAATACGCTGCGTAAAGATGAGATTATGTTGCAATACAACAACCTAGCCGCAAATACCAAAAACCACTTAAAAGTCCGGATTAACCCGTTCTTAAAAAGCGGCTTGTTTTCTGGTATGATTTACCGTTGTTCTTGCTTCCTTAATTCAATTCGCATGATTTTTCCTGACGCCGTTTTCGGCAAAGCATCCAAGAATTCAATATTACGTGGATATTTATAAGGCGCTGTCAAACTTTTCACATGATCCTGTAATTCTTTAACGAGACCATTTTCATTTTTCCGTTCAGGATCACGTAGCACAACGAATGCTTTGACAATATTCCCCCGGACTTCATCCGGGCTCGCAACGACTGCACATTCACGGACTGCGGGATGCTTCGTCAATGCATCTTCTACTTCAAATGGTCCGATTGTGTAACCGGAACTGATAATAATGTCATCCCCGCGACCTTCAAACCAGAAATAACCGTCCTCATCCATTTTTGCACGATCACCTGTTACGTAATAATCGCCTCGGAACTGCATTGTTGTCCGTTCTGGATCTTTTAAATATTCCTTAAACAATGCAGGTGTCGATACGTGTACAGCAATGTCACCAACTTCTCCTGGTACAGTCGGGTTCCCTTCATCATCAATGATGTCGACCTTATTGCCAGGCGTTGGTTTACCCATTGAACCTGGGCGGGCTTCCATGCCAAGCATCGTGCCTACAAGTAAAGTATTTTCCGTCTGTCCGTAGCCGTCTCTTACAGAAAGCGAAAAAGTCTTGTCAAAGATATCAATGACTTCACGATTAAGCGGTTCTCCAGCTGAGACTGCACTATGAATAGATGAAAGATCATAATCCCCCAGATTTTCCGCTTTCGCCATGAATCGGTATTCCGTTGGTGTACAACATAATACATTTACTCGATACTGGCCTATTAAATCTAAATAAGTCTTCACGTCAAACTTCCCATCATACACCAGTCCCGTTGCTCCGCTACCAATTACAGATAAGAAAGGTGTCCAAATCCACTTTTGCCACCCTGGCGCAGCCGTAGCCCAAACAACGTCACCTTCATTGATACCCAACCAGCTCGCTCCTGTCGTCCGTAAATGCGCATACCCCCAAGCGTGTGTATGTACGACACCTTTTGGTTTCCCCGTTGTACCTGATGTGTAGGATAGAAATGCCATGTCAGAACTTTTCGTTTGTGGTGATGTGAACTCCGCTGATGCTGTTTCCATTAGATTTGTTAGTGAAAGTTGATCTTTCTTTGCCTCTCCGACAACGAATAATTTGACATCCCTCATGTTTCTCACTTCGCTAAATTGATCAGTAAATGCATCGAACGCAACGATTGCTTTAGCATCACTATGTGCCAATCGATATTCGATATCGGAAGCCCGTAGCATTTCTGAACTTGGGATTACGACAAGTCCCGCTTTAAGTGCGCCGATATAAGTCACATATGCTTCGATTAACCTTGGAACCATAACAAGAACAACATCACCCTTATCAAGTCCATTTGATTTAAAGACATTTGCTGCCTTATTCGCTGAAGTGATTAATTCATCATATGTAATTTCCTTCTTGTCCCCATCTTCATTTACATAAATAAGCGCTTTTTTTCCTGTACCTGTTGCATACTTTTCAAATTCACTGACTAGGTTATACTGTTCTGGTGCAATCAGTTGTTCACGGTTCATGTAAACTCCCCCTTAGATGTATTATCCAAGTATACAAACAAACGGTAGACAATTCAAAACTATTTTACTATTTCGGATTATTTTAAGGATATTTCGTACTTTACTAGCTAATACTCGTTAAAAATGCGAAAAGCTGTCCCGGAATAATTCCGGAACAGCTTTTCATTAAACAATTACTCTTAGTAACCCTTCATTTGTGATTGAGCCTGTTGCACTAAGCGCTTTGTAATTTCCCCGCCGACGGATCCGTTGGCACGCGCTGAAGCATCTGGTCCCATTTGTACGCCAAATTCTGCTGCAATTTCATTTTTCATTTGATCCAATGCTTGTCTTACGCCTGGAACTACTAACTGATTCGAGTTGCCGCTGTTGTTGTTCGCCATGATTCTCACCTCCTTGTGCAATTAGAATGTGCTAGATGCAGAAATTCATGCAATAATAATGGGTGGTAATTTTTGCTAATCACTTTGAATCTGTTTAATTAACTGTGCTTTCGCTTACACTGTAGAGGCGAAAAACTGATTTTGATAATACCTAGCTCAGCTTTTCATTAAAAAGTTATTTTTGGTATCCGTTCATTTGTTGTTGCGCTTGACGCACTAGTCGTTTTGTAATTTCTCCACCGACCGAACCGTTAGCACGTGATGATGCATCAGGTCCCATTTGAACGCCGAATTCTGCTGCAATTTCATTTTTCATTTGGTCCAGTGCTTGTCTTGCGCCTGGAACTTCTAACTGATTTGAATTACCACTATTGTTGTTTGGCATGTTTGTCACCTCCTTGTGCACATAGAATGTGCCGTTTACAAAACTTTATGCATTTGTTCGTTCTGGTAATGTTCACCATTTACTTAAAACAGTTTAAATACCTGCATTTTTGCTTACACTATATAGGCGAAAAGTTGTTAAGAAACATCTTTTCATTGCATGAAAATTTTTATTTGTTACCATTCATTTGTTGTTGCGCCTGACGCACTAATCGCTTTGTAATTTCTCCGCCGACGGATCCGTTGGCGCGCGATGATGCATCTGGCCCCATTTGTACGCCGAATTCTGCTGCAATTTCATTTTTCATTTGATCAAGTGCTTGTCTTACGCCTGGAACTACTAGCTGATTCGAGTTGCCGCTGTTGTTGTTCGCCATATTTATCACCTCCTTGTGCACATAGAATGCGCCAGTTAATAAAATTCATGCGCGAAAAAGAAATGGTAAATACCGCCAAACACTTGAGGTTAGTTTAAGCAACCATACTTTTGCTTACACTATATAAGCTAAAAAGCTACATCAGACAATGTCCGATGCAGCTTTTTAGTTCTTCTATTTGATTAAGTGCCAGTAATCCCGAACCCATTTAATTTAAGTAGCCACTTCTATGTGCGTATAGAATGCATCGCAAATGGAATTTCATACAAGGGATGCAAACAGTAATTCATTGAACCATTAAAGTAGGTCTGCGAAGTTGTTCTCTTGTTGAAGTGGTAATTCAACGATTAGTCGATTTTCAATTGCTTCTTCAATCATTGGCTCGAAATCAGTGAAGCTTTCATAATATGCGACTTTTTCAAGCTTCGGTTTTGTTTTAGGATTTGAAGGTGAGAAGATTGTGCAGCAATCCTCATAAGGTCTGATTGATATTTCGTATGTGCCAATCGTTTGAGCAATATCTATAATATCCAGTTTGTCAGTTGCAATGAGGGGACGCAAAATAGGTGATGAAGTCACAGCATTGATAGCCGTTAAGCTTTCAAGCGTTTGACTTGCGACTTGTCCAAGGCTTTCCCCTGTTACAATCGCGAGCGCACCTTCTTCTTCGCGCACTTTATCAGCAATTTGAAGCATTAATCTTCGCGTTGTCGTCATTGAAACATTATCCGGTACTTGACTAACAATCGCTTGCTGGATTTCAGTGAATGGTATTATATGAAGCCTAACTGCTGCCCCAAATGAACTTAACTTCTCTGCGAGGTCCATCACTTTCTTTTTAGCCAAATCACTTGTAAATGGTGGACTAGCAAAGTGTATTGCATCAATCGAGA
This sequence comes from Sporosarcina sp. E16_3, assembly GCF_017347125.1. Taxonomy (NCBI): domain Bacteria; kingdom Bacillati; phylum Bacillota; class Bacilli; order Caryophanales; family Caryophanaceae; genus Sporosarcina; species Sporosarcina sp. E16_3. Next base: position 19,040 of record NZ_JADPRX010000028.1, on the reverse strand, counting down.
CACCGCGCTTCATCATAAGATAACCTGCAACGGGACTGTCAATACCGCCTGACAACATAAGAATTGAATGACCATTCGAACCTACAGGCATGCCGCCTGCACCTTCATACACTTTAGCAGTTAAGAAAGCTCCTTCTATTCTAATATCAATGTGTAATACAATATCAGGTTTTTTCATTTGCACAATTAGGTCTGGGAAGCTACGTAACACATGCGACCCAACTTCCAACTGCAACTCATTTGTTACAAGCGGGAATCTTTTATCTGTACGTCTCACTTCAACTTTGAACGTTTTACCAGCAGTCTCATCTGTACCAATAATTTCTAAAGCTTTTTCTTTAATCGCTTCAAGCGTTGCTTCACATTTTGCAACAGGACTGAATGATTGGATGCCGAAAATATGCGGCAAACGAGCTATCGCTTCATCCATCTCATTTTTGTCTTCTGCAAATAGAAACATACGGTCACGTTCTGGTTTGATGATCACAGTTTTTAAATCACTCAAAGCATCTTTAATATTGTTTCTTAATTTCTTGACGAATACATTCCTGTTTCGCCCTTTTAATGATATCTCACCGTAGCGTATCAATAGTTCGTTCCATTCCATTACTTATTTCCCCTTCCAAGCAGTTCCATGAACCGTGCAAATACTTGCTCGAATTCCACTACATGCTGTTCAATATTATTTTTTCCAAAACTGATACGAATTACTCCGTTGTTAAATTTCCCATTAACCCCTATTGCTTCTATAACATGTCCCGCAGTGCCATTTTTCGATGAACAAGCACTAGACGTTGAAATCGTTATGCCGTTTTCTTGAAAGAAGTTAACGGCGACTTCCCCTTTCACTTTATAAAAAGCGACAGCTAAAATATGCGGCGCTGCCTTATCAGGGGCAAGTACACGAACATTTTCAAATTGCTCGCTAAACTTAATAAGGCGATTTCTCCATTGCCTAAAGTCCTTCTGCTCAACATCTGTCGCACTTATCCTGATTGCTTTTGCCAACGCTACTGCGTCTGCTACAGAAACGGTACCGCTGCGCATTCCTTTTTCCTGGCCACCGCCATAACTAATTGGTTCTGGTGTAATTCCTTTTCTTAATGCTAGTATACCCGAACCTTTCAAGCCATTGATTTTATGGGCTGAAATCGTTATTGCGTCCGGACCGTCACCTGTTAACGAAACGGGTAGTTTACCAAAACTTTGAACGGTGTCCGAATGAAATAGCGCCCTTGAGTTTGCTTTAATGATGCGTGCACATTCAGCAATTGGCTGTATTGTACCAATTTCATTATTAACATGCATGATACTGACAAGTATTGTCTCTTTACGAAGTTTACTTTTCAACTCTTCAACAGAGATCGTTCCTTGTTCATCCACTGACAAATAATCAACTTCAAACCCTTGCGTCTCTAAATGTCGCATCGAATGAAGAACTGAAGGATGTTCAATTTTTGTTGTGATTAGATGGTTGCCTCTGGCATGCAAAGCACGCGCAAAACCGATAACCGCCAAATTATTGGCCTCCGTACCACCGGATGTGAATAAAAGCTCTCCGTCAGGTGCACCAAGAATCGATAGGATCTGTTCTCTTGATCGTTCAAGAAGCGTCTCGGCTTCCTTCCCAGCAAGATGTATTGAAGCGGGATTCGCAAAAAAGCGCTTGTTCACTTCTATGAAAGATGTAAGCACACTCTCGTCAGGAGCCGTTGTAGCGCTATTATCAAAATATATCATGTGAATCTTCCTTTCATTTTACAAAAAAATTAGTGACATACGCCGGTGGCATAACTTAAATCAGCAGAGAGTTCGCACCACTGCTAATTCAAGTTAAATGCGTGACAAAGCCACCTGCATTATATGCCGGTGGCTATTTGTAGTCTACTTTTTAACTCAGACGTGTTCTTTCACAAGTTCTTCAATTCGTTTCATAGCACCCGGTTCCATTTCTTCAACCGCCGTTGCTGCTTCTTCTAATGCTTTTGCATAACGGAATTGTCTGAATGACTCTTCAGCATCTAACAGGCGGGCGTGAACTTCGGGATTGGATGCACGGTATCTGTTTCCATATTGGATGATCCACTCAATCAGCAATACATTCTCAATCATCTCTTCAACTTTCATGGTTACATCATCTACAGCTTTCGCTGCGTTCTCTAAATAAGAATCGACGAGACTCATATTAAGCGGTACTTCCTGTAAACTTTGTGTCACGATATAAATTTGTTCATCAGCTTCTTCAAGGCGCGCTTCCATATCATCTGGCACACCAGGAATATTCCCTTTATGTAGCATACGTTCCGAGTTTTGTAATTTACGTGATAACTCTTCCAGTTTAGTCCGAACATTATTTTCATCAATCCGTAAGTTTTTCATACGATTTTTGAAACTTTCCTGTTCATCAGCTATTTGCTCTAGTTCTTCAGAAATGGATTGCAACTCTTCTTGTAATCCCGAATAAGCAGATACTTGTTCCTCAAGTCTATAAATAAGCACACCAAATCGTTTGTCGAGAGAACCTAATTTTTTGAGAGCCAGTTGTGGAATTTGTGCCTCTTTTTCATCCAGTCGATAACTTTGCTGAACAAAAGCCGCCTCGTCTGAAGTTTCTCTCGTCAAAATTGTTATTACGTGAAGCTTATCAGCAATTTGATTATAGTGCCCATCTACATAATGCTTTGCATTTACTTCATTTTCAAGCGCATCGTAAAACGAATCGATGCGATCATTTATGTCGCTTGTACACTGTTGAACAGATTCAATTTGAAGATCAGCCATTTTTAACAACAGCTCTTCAAGTTCAATCTCAATTATTCTAAGTTGTTCAGTTAGTTCTAGGTGTTGCAAATAATAGGACTGTTCTTCCATCTCTCTCGTTCCATTTCGAATTTCACGAACTGATGCTGGAATTTTGCTTTGTATTTCAGAAAGCAACGATGGAATCTCGTGTATCAACGTAAAAACATGATCACCCTTTGCTGATAATGCCATAACAATTTCCCTTGCCAGCAAATAATTGCCGTTCGCTGTCAACTCGTCGTATTCTACAAATTTCGGGTTAAATGATTCAAGTTCCTTTTCAAGTGGATTCGCTGTCATGCCGAACGAATGTTGATGAGCAAGTACTGCCTTGCGAGCGGCACGATGCTGTTCTTTTAATTTTTCCATCTCGATGCGGTTTTTCTCTTCACTGCCAACGAGTTCGTTTAACTCATGCAAAATGTTATTCATTTTTTTATCGCAAAATCGAACTTTTTCTTGAATTTCTTTCTCTAACCCTGTTGCTTTTCTAAAACGGAAACGATCTACTACATCCTCTACATCAAATAATAATGTGTCGATTTCTGGCATATGTACGTCCATCAATTCTGTCCATTCACTGCGCCACCGTTCGAATTTCTCTTCGGTTTCGCCTGTCATGTTCAATTGTTTCACTTTCGTCATCTCTTCTAAGATGGGTTTATGTTGGATTTGTAGTTTCTCCTGCTCCAATCGACTAATTTCCTGGATATGTTTGCGCCTGAATAAGAAGGCGATTGTCGTTAATATAATAATTATTAGTATGGCGATGATGATGATTTTCATCGTGGTCCCCCTGTCCAAGTCACTGTACCATGATATTATTCTATATAATACCACGTTTAAACACTTTTAGTTGCGAATTTGAATGATTTATAGGGAAAAATCTGCTTTCCATCCTAATAATCGACAAAGATTGTTTATAAACGTCTTAAAATGTATACTTATTAAAATAAAATATACTTACAAGGGGTGTTCTATTTGTTTCAAGGAATTGACTATGCCACTGATTTAAAAGTGAAATATGAACAACTTTCAAGTCAATTGGACGCATTGTTGACAGGCGAGAAAAATATGTACGCAAACTTGAGCAACGCTTCTGCTTTACTCAATCAATTTTTCGACCGCATCAATTGGGTCGGTTTTTACTTAATGGATGACGCAGAACTGGTACTCGGCCCTTTCCAAGGTCTACCCGCGTGCATCCGAATCCCTCTTGGAAAAGGTGTCTGCGGAACAGCGGCTGAAACAAAAAAATCAATTGTCGTGCCAAACGTCAATGCTTTTCCTGGACATATTGCATGCGATGCGGCTTCACAGTCTGAAATCGTCGTACCTTTATTAAAAGACGGTGTCTTGCTAGGCGTCCTTGACATCGACAGTCCTGAGCTGAACCGCTTCACTGAAGAAGATCGAGCTGGACTAGAGTATCTCGTCGAGGTTCTTGTCAAACATCTTTGAACAACAAGCTGCCCTGACCACCGGACAATCGGTGGCCAGGGCAGTTTTTTCATTGGTTAAGCCCGCTCGGTAATTGCCGTCTCCATGATTACGAATGCCTCCTTGAAGTCAGCTATAAGATCCTCAGCATGTTCAAGACCGACTGAAAGCCTTAACAAAGAATCAGTGATACCCATCTGCAGACGCTCTGCCTCTGGAATAACTGAATGTGTCATCGTCGCGGGATGCTGGATAAGCGTTTCTGCGTCCCCCAGGCTAACTGCAATTTTAATGAGGGAAAGGCTATCCATGAATAGCTGAGCCCCTTCTTTACCACCTTTAATTGTAAATGAAATCAGGCCGCCTCCTGCTCTCATTTGGCGTTTCGCTATTTCATATTGTGGATTGTCTTTATCAAACGGATAGTAGATCTCTTCCACAAGTTTCTCACCTTTTAGATAAGCAATCACTTTTTCGGCATTTGAGGTATGGCGCTCCATGCGAACCGATAGCGTTTTCAATCCGCGGATTAAAAGCCAAGCATCGAATGGTGATATGATGCCTCCGAAATCTTTCTGAACGGACATACGGATTGACTCCATCTCTTCTTTGTCGGCTCCGACAAGAAGCCCAGCTATGACATCTCCATGGCCGTTAATATATTTTGTTGCGCTATGCAAAACGAAGTCCGCTCCGATATCGAGCGGATTTTGCAAATAGGGCGACGAGAAAGTATTATCGACTACAACACGAAGTCCGTGACGTTTGGCTACATTCACGACTGCGTGAAGATCAACAAGTTCCATTGTCGGATTGATAGGCGTTTCAATATATATACAGACCGTTTCCGGTTTTATAGCCCGTTCAATCTCCTCTTCTGTCTTCATCTGAATAAATTCATGCGTGATATTGTATTTGTCATTCAGCATACCAAGAAGTCCGAATGTGCAGCCATAAATTCCACGTGAACAAAGAATATGATCACCTGATTTCGTCAAGTGGACGAGAATCGTACTGACTGCCGCCATCCCTGAACCAAATGCAAGTGCACCTTTTCCGTTCTCAAGGGCTGTCATACGCTCTTCTAACACGCGGACAGTTGGATTACCAAGTCTGGAATAAATATTCCCTTCCTCAACACCCGAAAAACGATTCTCCCCTTGTAATGCTGTTTCAAACGAAAAGGTCGATGTTTGGTAGAGTGGGACCGCTAAACTCCCCTGATGTTCCCTGTCCTCATATCCCTCATGGATGACAATCGTATCTTTGTGCAGGTTGTTTTTGTCCATTTCCATTGCCCCCTTTATGTTTTTCAAATATTCTAACTCCCTCTCTATTAGTTTACTCTTTAATCATAGTTAGGAAAAGATACAACTGGTTTTCTCATGGATTACCACTTGATTTTTACCGTTATTTTTCGCCATATATAGTGCTTTGTCAGTACGTTGAAACAGCTCTTTATAAGTTGACTGTCGTTTCGAAGTCCAGTTATGCATCCCTATCGATACTGTTATCGAGGGTTCAGTGGTATCAGGGATAAGTTTGACCAGTCGTTCCGCAAATAGTGCTCCCTCTTGAAACCCTGTCAATGGCAAAAAGATAGCGATTTCTTCTCCACCCCACCTTCCGGCAACACCTCTACCGGATACTTCTGAAAGTATGGTGGAAGCAATCTGCTTCAGCACATCATCACCAGTAACATGTCCATATGTGTCGTTTACCTTCTTGAAGTCATCGACATCTACGAGAACAAAAACACCCATTTCATCATCAACAATCGACTTTTCAATAATCTTATCTACGTAACTTCTCGTAAAGAGCTTGGTTAAGTGATCTTTATCAACAAGTTCCTGTAACTGGTCACGCAATACTGAGTTCGCAAGTGCAAGCGAAGAATGTCCAATTAGAGATTGTATCAGTTTGAAACTGTCAAATGAAAAATAGTACTGATCCATATGCAGTAATACGACGAAGCCAGTAAGTAGCTCTTGATTCATAATTGGAATCGCAATGATTGACTCGTAACCAATTGGTTCGTTCATAGTGCCGCTGAAATTCGCATCAAATAAAGCTTCTTTACCACTCCTTAAGTGGTTAGAGGCGAATTCAATATAATTCTTGCCGGATTCAGTCCGAAAAAAATCCGAACTTAATTGTGAGATGTCATAACCATCTTGTTCATTGTTAAAAACGAATGCAATTTCTGTTGGTCGAAACGCTTTCAGCAATTGCTGTTTCAAAAATGCTGTCATTTCTCCAAAATGCATATTGCTATTCAATTTTTTTGACGTTTCATTGACAAGTTGTAAATCTTCGATAACACGGTGGGATTGATCATGTAGAATCGCTTTTTCCAGCGCACTTCCTGCAGTATTCACTACCATACTGACAAACTTTTTCTGTGTGGATGAAAAAACGAGGTCAACTGGTGCTTTAATTTGCAACACACCATAGATACCTTGTCTTCCTCTGATTGGTGCATTGATCAACGTGCAAGACAGTTCGGGCATAACTTCCCTTGTTAATTCTCCCGATACGAACGCATTCATTGCAGACTGTCTTTCGTTCATGTAATCAAGTAACTTATAGTTATGCGTCATCCCATTTTGATCATGAGATAAAAGAAGCCCCACTTCAGATGATGGAAAGTTTTTAGATATCGCAGAGACTACGCCATCTAAAATCACATTACTTTGCATCGTTGAATTGAATAATTCGGTGACTCCGAACAAACGCCTAGAGCTTTTTTTCTCTTTTACAAGAAACACCATTTCCCTTACTATCTCAATGATGTCGCTCACTACCTTTTCGAGCTCATGTAGAAATGGCGTTGCAGCAAAGGCCCTCCATTCATCAGTAGATTTAAGAACCAGCAATCCTAGAGGTTCAGATTTCAAGTTTTGGAATAGAAGAAAGTCGTCGGCATAGTTAAAACCGTTCTCTTTAACTCGCGAAATTAAAGAATCACGGCTGAACGCTTTTCCCATTTTCAGTGCATCGAACACTAAAGCTTCTTTCCTCTTAGAAACAGATTTATGTCCTTTAAGAGGCACGAAACTATTGTTGGCATATATGAAATAGTCCGCTTCTGCAATATGAAAATGGTTATTTAGTTTTAGTTTCAACGCCTTAAACCATTGTTCATAAGACTGCAAAGCAGTATCTTTGGTCCATAAATCCATCAAATCGCTTTTAATTTTAAGCATCGTCAATTGATGATCCGTCACACAATCACCCCAATCCTAATCTGTATATAGAATTCAAATAAGTCTTACTACCATTATAATACAATGGTACTATAGATACCATTACTTTACATAGCTCATTTGGCTTATTTTAGTTTACAAGTATGAAGCTTGACTCTTACTTCTATAGTTGTTATGATGGAACTTGTGTAAAATAGTTGCAGCAGTTGTGTGTTTCAGGTTGTCCAGTCTATTCCTTTTACAAGGTGCATCGAGTAACTTCCTGGCTGCGGAGGCGAGGATGCAAGATGATAGAATGGCATTTGGATTGAACACATCTGGTTCTTATTTTACAACAAAATAAAACCAACAATAGAGGAGGAGTCTTTCATGGCTCGTTATACAGGTCCATCTTGGAAACTTTCCCGTCGTCTTGGGATTTCACTTACAGGCACAGGAAAAGAAATTGAAAAACGCCCTTACGGCCCGGGACAACACGGTCCTAACCAACGCATAAAACTTTCTGAATACGGAAAGCAATTACAAGAAAAACAAAAACTTCGTTTCATGTTTGGCGTTAACGAACGTCAATTCAAAACGATTTTCAACAAAGCTGGTAAGATGCCTGGTAAACACGGTGTTAACTTCATGATTCTTCTTGAGACTCGTCTAGATAACATTGTATACCGCATGGGTCTTGCACGCACACGTCGTGCATCACGCCAACTTGTAAACCACGGCCATATCTTGGTTGATGGTAAACGCGTTGACATCCCTTCTTTCAGTGTTAAACCTGGTCAAGAAATTTCTTTCCGTGAGAAATCTCAAAACCTTGATACTGTAAATGAAGCGCTTGAAGTGAGCAGCTATGTTCCTGAATACGTTACATTCAACAAAGATACTAAAGTCGGTCAATTCGTCCGTATGCCTGAGCGCAGCGAACTTGCAGCAGAAATTAACGAAGCACTTATCGTTGAATTCTACTCTCGTTAATAGCATCTTTGGAAAAGAGTCCTTTACAGGGCTCTTTTTTTTCGTGATATACTGTACATACTACGACTTATGAGGTGATTATATGAAACTTGTATCGATTTGCCCGAGTAATACGGAACTGCTCGCCTATCTAGGACTCATTGATCAACTCGTTGCAGTTGATGATTTTTCTGATTGGCCTAGCGGTATCCATTCTTTACCGAAATTAGGACCTGACTTATCGATTGATATGGATAAATTGGAATCTTTCGCACCTGACTTAGTGCTTGCATCGCTCAGTGTTCCTGGAATGGAAAAAAATATCGCAGAGCTCGAAAAGCGAATGATTCCACACTTAGTGTTAAATCCGCAAAGCCTGGATGATATTGCAGAAGACCTGTTAACCGTAGGAAAAGCATGTGGGATTGAAGAACACGCACTTCAAATTAAAGCGGAGTATCTATTATTTATTAAAGACATGAAAAAACGTGCTGAAACCGTCAAAGTTACCCCTTCTTTATACTGGGAGTGGTGGCCAAAACCTGTATTTACACCTGGAAAGATTAATTGGCTGACCGAAATAAGCACTATTTCCGGTGGTTTGAATGAATTTCGTGACGTCGAACTTGCCAGTGTCCAAACTGACTGGGAGGATGTACTAAATAGAGAACCTGATTATATTCTACTAGCGTGGGTCGGTGTACGGATCAACAAAGTGAAAAAAGAAGTCGTTCTGAAACGGCCTGGTTGGAAAGAGCTGGACGCCGTGAAAAGTGACCGCTTTTCAGTAATGGAAGAAGAGCTATATTGCCGCCCTTCTCCGCGACTTCTTGAAGGTGCTTTAAAATTAGCAAAAATCATTCATCCGGAAATATATGCAGATTTGCAACTACCTAAGTGGATTAGAAACTCATAAAATGAAAAGGCTGTTTTCCCCTTTTTGGTTGGGAAAACAGCCTTTCGCATTGTAAAATATTGACATTTCAGGACTTTTTCATGACGTTTTCGGTTGCTACCATGACAGTTCTGACCGTTGTCCTCACAGTTTCACGACTTGCCATGAATGTCCGCCAGATTACCTCAAATCTTTCTTCTTCAATCTTCCGGAACAATCGTCCCTTGATGGAATGTCATTTGCCAGCCGACCGCTTTTTCTTCCCATATCGAACTGCGCAACGTATGTCGTTCACCTCGCAACAGTTTATATGTCAGTAGAACGGCTTTATCACCGAAAAACTTCACCCGTTCTTCAGTCATTTCATAAGGAATCGTTGCTGATTCTTCTTGTAGCCTTGGAAATAGATCTGCGAAGCCGAATGCACTACCCGAACTGCCGAACTCATAAAACTCTTCTGCGATAAGGCGTTTAATTTCGGATGTGGAATTCCTTACACTTCCCTCAAGCATCTCTTTCTACTGCCGAATGACCAGACTATGGATCCTTTTTTCATTAGCGTCCATAATTAAACGAATTTCACCATTTTGTAATTTTTCTTACCACGACGAACAATCGTAAACGCATCATCCAGACGATCTGCTGCGCTGACCTCGTATGCTGTATCCGTCACCCGTTCACCGTTCAATGAAATCGCACCATTCGTCACATCTTCGCGAGCTTGTCGTCTTGATGGTGACACGCCAGAATCAACGATAAAGTCAACGATATTTTTAACTTCTTTCGCCATTTCAAACGAAGGGACGTCTTTGAATGCGTCTTTCATTTCATTCGCAGTAAGTGTTTTCAAATCACCGCTGAATAATGCTTTAGAAATGCGAATTGCTTGGTCAAGCGCTTCCTGGCCGTGAATCAGGCGTGTCATTTCTTCTGCCAGTCTAAGTTGCGCTTTCCGTAAATGTGGTTCCTCTTGTACCGTAATTTCAAACGCTTCGATTTCTTCACGCTCTATGAACGTGAAGATTTTCATATATTTGACGGCATCCGCATCAGCTGTATTGATCCAGAACTGATAGAATTCATATGGAGATGTTTTTTCTGCATCAAGCCATACTGCGCCACCCGCACTTTTACCGAATTTCGTACCATCTGCTTTCGTAACCAGTGGAATCGTGATGCCGAATGCTTTCACTTCTTCTTCGTGCGTTTTACGAATCACTTCAAGTCCCGTCGTAATATTGCCCCACTGATCCGATCCGCCAATTTGGACTCTACAACCATAATTATTGAATAAATGGTTGAAATCAATTCCTTGAATAAGCATATACGAAAACTCCGTGAAGGAAATCCCGCTATCTAGACGTGATGCAACATTGTCTTTCGCAAGCATGTAGTTCACGCCTAACAATTTACCGTAATCACGTAAAAACTCGATGACACTCATCGAACCGACCCAGTCATTATTATTCACCATTTGCGCACCATTTTCAGAACTAAAATCGAAAATCTGCTCCATCTGTTTCTTAATCCCAGCAACGTTTTTATCAATCTGTTCAGTCGTTTGTAGCTGTCTTTCCTCCGAGCGACCTGATGGATCCCCAATCATCCCCGTAGCTCCGCCAACAAGTAGAATCGGACGATGTCCATGCATTTGAAAACGGCGAAGCGTTAGCAGTGGAACGATATGTCCAATATGCATGCTGTCCGCAGTAGGATCGACACCGCAGTACAGAGAAATTTTCTCCTTATTCAGCAAATCTTCAAGGCCCGCCTCATCCGTCTGTTGGTAAAGTAACCCTCTCCACTTTAAGTCTTCCATCAATTTCTCTTTCATCCTAACCCCTCCTGAAATTTAAGTAATAACGCACCGCGTCGAGTGAGTCTCGGAGCGCATAGAACCTTTAACTAGACACAAAAAAGCCCTTACACGATTAATAAAATCATGCAAGGACGCTAATTATCGTATTAACGCGGTACCACCCGGCTTGAGAAAAAATTCTCCACTCAAAACGCAATAACACTGCGCACGCGTCACACTCCAGAGCTGTAATTCATGATTGGATTACCGGACAGCTTTCACCAGCCGCTGTCTCTCTAAACGGTTCCACAACCACTACTTCGACCCATTCAACATGTGAAAGTATATGTATCAATAATTCTAACCTATATTCAAAAGTTGTCAAACATTTTCGATTGGCATTTATGGAAATGTGCTATAATAGGTAAGATTTCAGGAGGTTGATTTTAGTGAGTAAACATCAAAAGAATCGTATTGATCTAATAGAAGAGAAACTTGAAACGATGACTAAAACGAAATGGGCTAAAGGGATGCGTATCACATCAGGCGTCACCTGGAACCTGTTTCTCCTATTCCTCGTAGTAGGTTTGACACTTGTAGTGTTTGCCGGTTCAGTCGGAGCAGGCTATTTCGCTTCATTGGTAGCCAAAGAACCACTCCGGTCCAAGCAAGAAATGCGGGACGCAATTTTCACCTACGAAGAAACGTCCGAACTTTATCTCGCTGGCAATGTCTATATCGGTAAAGTTAACTCTGATATAGAACGTAAGGAGACAAAACTGGAAAGTGTATCCCCATTCGTTATTGATGCGGTATTCGCCACAGAGGATGAGTATTTCGAACAGCATGAGGGCATTGTTCCTAAAGCAATTTTCCGCGGACTATTACAGGATGTAACGAACTCTGATAACCAAACTGGCGGTTCGACTCTGACACAACAGCTTATTAAAAACCAAATTTTAACCAACGAAGTATCATATGAACGAAAAGCGAAAGAAATGCTACTGGCAATGAGAATTGAGCATTTCATGACAAAAGATGAAATTCTTGAAGCTTACTTGAACATTATTCCATACGGCCGTAATTCAAATGGGCAAAATATCGCAGGTATTGAAACTGCCGCTGGTGGTATTTTCGCTTTAAAAGCGGCGAAATTGAATTTACCGCAGGCCGCCTTTATCGCAGGGCTTCCTCAGGCTCCTTTCGCTTATACCCCTTTTAAAAGTGGTGGCGGATTGAAGGAAAAAGAATTCTTACAGCCAGGAATCAATCGGATGAAAACTGTTCTTTTTAGGATGAAGGAAACTGGCTATATAACCGAACAGCAATACAACGAAGCAATCGTCTATGATATTACAAAAGATTTCCGTGATCCCGTCATGCGCGCGAATGAAAGATATCCTTATTTGACGCAAGAAATTCAGAATCGCACGGTAGAAATACTTGCGAAAATTATCGCAGAAAAAGATGGAGTCGATGCTGAACGTCTTAAGCAAGAAGAGAAATTAAAAGAAAAGTATTCGATACTTGCGACGCGTTCAATGAAAAATGATGGCTATAGAATTTACTCTACCGTTAACAAGGATCTATACGACAAGATGAATGAAGTCGGTAATGATTTCAAAAACTACGGATTCACCTATACGCGTGAAGTAAAAGATTCTCATTCCGGCGAGGTCGAATTGGTGGAGGATCCGGTCCAGGTCGGTGCAATTATGATCGAAAATAGCACCGGTAAAATCTTATCATTCATCGGAGGTCGTGGACATGAACACGAAGCGCTTAACCATGCTACGCAAGCATACAGACAGAACGGATCTGCTATGAAACCACTTCTCGTTTATGCACCAGCTATTGAGTATGGTGTAATCGGGGCTGGTAGTCCCGTCGTCGATGTTAAGTTTGATGTTAAACAATCGGATGGTTCTATGTGGTCACCGAGCAACTATACTAAATCAATGGAGTATGGAATCATTCCTGCAAGGGAAGCACTCTCCAAGTCATTGAACTTGGCAACGGCTAGATTATATCGCGACATCCTTGATCGACGGCCTGCCGAATTCCTTGATAAGATGGGTATCTCGAAACTTCTTCCTGGGGACTATGTCAATCCCTCTACTTCATACGGAGGCATGACGGTCGGGATGAGTGTCGAGGAAAATACGAATGCATTTGCAACATTTGCAAACGGTGGGCAGTTCATTGACTCATATATCGTCGAAAAAATTGAAGATATGGATGGCAATGTCGTCTACCAGCATGAAATTGAACCCGTTGATGTCTTTAGCCCCGAAACGAGTTATATCGTTACCGATATGTTACGGGATGTTCTGAAACCTGGTGGTACAGGCTCGCAAGTAACACAAAACATGAAATTCACTACAGATCTTGCTGCCAAAACGGGAACAACACAAGGTTACGGTGACGCATGGCTTGTTGGATACAATCCAAATGTTTCTCTTGGAGTTTGGCTCGGATACAAAGACAGAACACGAAGTCTCTATTACGGACTGGAAAAGCAAACATTGCATCCTACCACAAGGACAAGCATGCTTTTCGCCCGTATTATGAATGCTGCGAACGAAGTCACACCAGAAATAGTCGGAGCCTCTGCAAAATTCAGTCGTCCTGACGGTGTCGTTGAAAAATCATTCTGCGGTATTTCCGGGCTTGCTCCCTCTGCTGCATGCTCGTCTGCAGGGCTCGTTAAAACAGATTTATTCAACGCAAAAGTGATGTTACCTACACAACCGGATGATAGCATTACCTCTTCTTCTTATGTGTCTGTTAAAGGATCGAAGTACCTTGCACTTCCATCTACACCTGGCGAATTCGTGTCATCAGGCGGCACAGGCGTTAACCAAGTGTTCATCGACCGAATGCTCGGACCTTGGAGAGGCGATGCTTCAAAACTGTTCCCAGCGAACTCGGCTTTCGCATCTCATGTCGTGTCCGGGGCTATATTTAATGCTGATGATGTCGCTCCTGCACCAATAACTATTGTTTTAAATGGAACGACAATTACCTGGGGAAATTCACCTTCAAATGATGTTATTGGGTACTACATTTATGCAAACGATGTTAAAATCGGAACAATAAGAGACGGTTCTCCGAACGCCTTTACAGTCGGGGCCGGCTCATACACGGTCAAGGCTGTCGACATTACCGGAAGACTTTCAAATGGCTCCAATGCAGTCACCATTGCCGCGCCTGAACCAGAAAAGGAAGTTATTGAAACGCCTTCTACGGAAAACGTACCGCCCGTTACTCCACCTCCTGCAAGCGAGGACGGGAATAACAGTGGCACTACCCCTCCTGCAAGTGGAGACGAATAGAAAAAAGAGCTTGTCTGCTATCAATAGCGGACAAGCTCTTTTTTGAAAGATGAGAAAGGATAATCTTTTTGACTTAGAATAGTGTCTAGCTTCAGGCGCCATTCGCCTTTCTTAGTCATCCATTGTTGACAGATCACCTGTCGGTAAATTCAGTTCCCAAGCCTTTAACACACGACGCATAATTTTTCCGCTTCGTGTTTTCGGTAATTTATCTTTGAATTCAATTTCACGCGGAGCAGCATGTGCCGCCAGCCCTTTTTTAACAAATTGTCGAATATCTTCTTTTAATTCATCTGTTGGCTCGATTCCTTCATGAAGTGCCACAAATGCTTTAATTATCTCGCCGCGAACTGGATCGGGTTTACCGATAACCCCAGCTTCAACAACCGCGGGATGCTCAAGTAGTTTACTTTCCACTTCGAATGGTCCTACCCGTTCTCCACTCGTCATAATCACATCATCGACACGACCTTGGAAAAAGAAATAACCGTCCTCATCGATGTATGCTGAGTCACCCGAAACATACCACTCATCATTGATAAAGGTAGATGCATATTTTTCTGGGTTATTCCAAATTTGTCGCATCATTGCAGGCCAGCCTTTTTTAATAGCCAAGTTACCCATATGATTTGGAGGCAATACATTCCCTTGATCATCAACAATGGCCGCTTCTATACCTGGAACTGGTTTGCCCATAGATCCTGGTTTAATTGGCAGACATCCGAAATTACAAATTGTTTGCGCACCTGTTTCTGTCATCCACCATGTGTCATGGATACGCAATTTAAACGCATCAGACCCCCACCGGATTACTTCCGGATTTAGTGGTTCACCCACGGAAAGAATATGGCGCAGTGATGAAAGATCAAAATTGCTTAATGGTCCTTCTCCAACTCCCATAAGCATTCGGAATGCAGTTGGCGCACTATACCAAACCGTGACACCATATTCCTCAATCGCCCCATACCAGGCATCTGCCGAAAATCTGCCGCCAAGAATCAGGCTAGTCGCCCCGGCAAGCATTGGTCCGAAAATACCATAAGCCGTGCCTGTCACCCAACCTGGATCCGCCGTACACCAGAAGATGTCCTCATCTTTTAGATCCAGTACCCACCGCGTTGTCTGCAGTTGCTGCACCATTGCTTCCTGTACATGGACGACGCCTTTAGGTTTTCCAGTTGAACCTGAAGTGTAATGCAGAAGTGTTGGGTCTTCTCTGTCCATCCATTCGACTTGAAAGTACTGAGAAGCATCTTTCATATGCTTGTTAAAGTCGACGATAAGACCTTCTTCTACCACATTTTCTCCTACAATAAAGATCGTCTTCAGGTGTGGTAATTTATCAACAGGTACCCGATCAAGAAGTTCAGGTGTCGTGATGATTGAAGTCGCTTCACTATCAGACAGTCTGTCATATACAGCACCTTCCATAAATGCTTCGAACAACGGTCCGACGATAGCACCCAGCTTCAACGCACCGAGGAGTGCAAAATACAATTCCGGTGAGCGTGGCATAAAGATGAAAATCCGGTCCCCTTTTTCAAGCGGCGACTGATTGCGCAATACGTTTGCAGCTTTATTAGACATCTTTTTCATTTCGTTATACGTATATGTTTCTTTGCGATTCGCATCTTTATAATAAAGTGCAACCTTGTTTTTTCGATAGGAATCCGCATGGCGATCTACCGCTTCATGGGCAATATTCATGAGTCCACTTTCAAACCAGCTGAATTCTTTCTCTGCATCTGCCCATTTGAATTCTGCAGCCATACGATCATAATCTGCTAACTGATAATCCCCATTAACTGCGGGTAACGTTTTCATTACCAATTCACTTCACCCTTTCATTATTACAATATCACTATCATTCTACCCCAATCCAAACCTAGTTGTCTAATTAATTTTATTTTTCCAACAGTTTTAAATTTGTAGAAATCAACTAGCTTTTAATTATCGATATTGTTGTATACTAGATAGTAGGTTTATATCAAATACGGAGGTGATCATATTGGAACATATAAAAACATATAACGCGATGGAGATAAAACATAAGAATGGAGACATTGTTATCGAGGGGCCCATTACTGCAGATTACCTTGCTAGCCTTGACTTTCACGAGGATCTTGTTGCATTCAGACCTCCTGCACAACAACACAAGGCACTCATTGAAATTGCAGGGCTCCCAGAAGGTCGTATTTTAATCGTTCGCGATTCGAATGAAATTGTGGGCTACGTAACTTATTTGTATCCCGATCCCCTGGAGCGATGGTCGCAAGGAAATATAGAAAAATTAATCGAACTCGGTGCAATTGAAGTTATTCCAAAGTTCAGGGGCGGCGGAGTTGGTAAATCACTTTTACGCGTTTCCATGATGGACGATGCAATGGAAGATTATATTATTCTTACGACTGAATATTACTGGCACTGGGATTTGAAGGGTACAAAGCTTAACGTTTGGGAGTACAGAAAAGTTATGGAGAAGATGATGAATGCTGGTGGTTTGGAATACTACGCAACTGACGATCCTGAAATAAGTTCTCATCCAGCCAATTGCCTAATGGCACGGATTGGCAAAAGGATTAATCAAGAAACTATCCAGCAATTTGACAATCTACGGTTCATGAACCGATTCATGTATTGAAGGGAGGATAAATCAAATGCTAATTGAAGAAATAATGATAAAAGATGTCCTAACTCTCTCACCAGAAAACACGGTAAAAGATGCACTAGATGCCATGCGGGATAAAAAAGTTCGCCACTTGCCAATTCTGTCTGTGGATGGCACGGTAGTCGGCATCGTGACGGATCGAGACTTGAAAGAAGTTGTTCCCTCTTCCGTTTCCGAAATAAAAGACAACAGTCCGTATGATACTTTACTTTCCGATGTGATGACGAAAAACCCGATTCTTGGACATCCAATGGACTTTGTTGAAGAAGCGGCGGTACTATTTTATGATAATAAAATAGGTTCACTGCCAATTGTATCCAACAAAAAACTAGTTGGTATTATCACCGAAACAGATTTACTTTACAAGTATATTGAATTGACTGGCGCACATCAACCTGGTTCACAAATAGAAGTGCGGGTTCCGAATACACCCGGAATCCTTTTCGAAGTATCCAAAGTATTTCACGAGCAGAAATTAAATGTTTTGAGCGTGCTCGTCTATCCCGATAAAGAGAACGAAGCAAATAAGATTCTAGTCATCCGGATTAATTCAATGAATCCTCTCAAAATTATTGAGGGACTGAAGGGTAGCGGATTTGAGGTCCTATGGCCAAATGTTCCAGGAATTGACGTATGAAAAAAGATGCCGTTTTCATCTTTTCAGAAGAGCAACTTGGCTACTCTTTTTCAGATTCGCATCCATTCAACCAAAAAAGAATTCTCTTAACTCTCGACCTTTTAAAGAAATCTGGAGCCATTCAAGACAGCGATATCATCGCACCTCGTATGGCAACAGACGAAGAATTACTTCTTGCCCATGACAAAAATTTTATTGATATCGTAAAAAAGGCTGGTAAAGGTGAACTAACTGAGGATGTTGGCAGTATTTACGGTATTGGCACAGAGGATACGCCAATTTTCCCAAATATGCATGAAGCCAGTGCCATGCTAGTCGGCGGTACATTGACTGCGGTAGATGAAGTGATGCAAGGACGATCTAGGTATGCATTAAACCTGGGTGGGGGTCTGCATCACGGATTCCATGGACGTGCTTCCGGTTTTTGCGTCTATAATGACAGCTCAGTTGCCATAAAATACTTACAGGAAAAATACGGAGCACGCGTTCTTTATATCGATACAGACGCCCATCACGGAGATGGTGTTCAATGGAGCTTCTATGATGATCCAACAGTCTGTACACTATCCATCCATGAAACTGGTCGCTACCTGTTTCCTGGAACCGGAGGTATAACCGAACGCGGCAATGGTGCAGGCTATGGGACTTCCTTTAATTTCCCTATAGATGCTTTCACAGAGGATGAGTCATTCCTTTCAATTTATAAAACAGCAATGAAAGAAGTGACTGAATTTTTCAAACCGGACGTCATCTTAACACAAAATGGGGCAGATGCACATTATTTCGATCCCTTGACCCATCTTTATGGAACAATGGATATTTATAAAGAAATTCCTCGTGTTGCACGCGAAATTGCAGAAGAATATTGCGAAGGACGCTGGATAGCCGTCGGTGGTGGCGGATATGATATCTGGCGCGTTGTCCCAAGGGCTTGGGCTCACATTTGGCTTGCGATGAAAAATGTCCCTCCACCTACCGGTCCTCTACCCGCGGACTGGCTATCGACGTGGCAGGAGCAGTCTCCCGTTACACTCATACCTACTTGGGAAGATCCTGCACCACTCTATGAACCTATTCCACGAAAAGATGAAATTACCGAGAAAAATGCGCAAATGCTTAGTCGGGCCTTACATATGATCCGAAACGAGAAAATTGACAAATAACCACGTCTTCTGATTAACCATTTGTTTGCATAAAATACCGGTGAGAAGGGCTTGATATCCTTCATTTTCACTGGACTATTTTCGGCCCGCTTACGGCTAACTATTTATGACAGATTTACTGAGGTGGCCTAGTGTGGCTAGAAGT